>JBATNZ010000070.1:0-4353 GCA_049290615.1 Candidatus Contendibacter sp. | reverse complement strand
GGATGAACGGCACGCCATGCCGTGCCGCCAGCTCGCGGAAGGGCTGCCGGTGCGCGCGCTTCATGAAGGTGGCATCCACCAGCACCGGATGGCCCGCCGCCAGCAACTGGTCGGCCAGGTCACGCAGGCGCTGATAAGTGCGGGCGCTGGCGTCTGGCGTGTATAGTCCCCCGCCCAGGGTAGAACCGCTGTCGTCCAGCGGACCGAGGCCGAACAGCCGCTTGCGTTCCACGTCGGAGCGGACGCGGATGGCTCCCGGGAACAGTTCCAGTAGTTGTCCGGTCCGGCGCGATTTGCCGGAACCGGAGACGCCGTGAGTGATCAATAGAAACGGCGCGGGTTCCCGGGTCAGCGCCAGCGCCAGTTGCAGGTAGGCCCGGCAATTTTCGCGCGCCGTGGCGCGGGCGACTGAGGGAACACCGTCCTGGCTGGCCTGAATGGCGTTGACCTTGGCGCGCACCATCGCCCGGTAGACCTGGTAGTAGGACAGCAGCGCCGCGCCGGCGAAATCGCCGCTGAATTCCAGCCAGGCGTTGAGCACCCGCTGGGCGAAAGGTCCGGCGCCGCGGAAGCGCAGATCCATGGTCAGAAAAGCCAGATCGTTGATGACGTCGATCCAGCGTAAATCGTCGTTGAATTCGATGCAGTCGAAGATCACGACCTGCCCGGCGTCAGCCAGCACCATGTTACCGAGATGCAGGTCGCCGTGGCATTCGCGGATCCAGCCGCTGGCCTTGCGTTCGGCCAGTCGTGGCCGCAGCCGCTCGGAAGCCGCCAGGGTCCAGCGCTCCACGGTGGCCAGGACGTCGAGGTCGGCGGGATCGGCCAGCAGCGGCCGGGTGTAGGTGAAATCGTCCAGCATCGGTTGGCGAACCCGTTCCGGGACGCCGAACGGCGTGGCGGGATCGGCGATGGGAATGGCGCGGTGAAAGTCGGCCAGCCGGCGGGCCAGCGCGTCCAGATGGCGAGGCTCCAGCCGGCCGGTGGCCAGCACCCGGTCCAGCAGCGCATCCTGGGGAAAGCGGCGCATCCGCACTGCGTATTCGATGGCGTCGCCGGCAGCGCCGCCCAGAATCGGATTGGACGGTTCGCCGCCGATGGGCAGGCAGTCGAGATAGATTTCCGGGGCCAGCCGGCCATTCAGGCGCAGTTCTTCCTCACAATAGTATTTCCGCCGCTCCAGACTGGTAAAATCCAGAAACCCCAGATTCAGGGGTTTCTTGATCTTGTAGGCGTAAGCGCCGGCCAGCAGGACATGCGAGATGTGGGTTTGCAGATGCTCGACGGTCGCGACCGGGTGCGGATAAGGCTCCGGTTGCAGCAGCGCCGCAATCAACGCGGTCTGATCGTAGGGATCGTGGGCGGCAGGCACGCGGCGGACTCCAGATGGGGAAGACAGGCGGTAGGATAAGACAGAATCACGACAACGCGCCAAACCGGTTGATGACGATGGCGGGTTTGGACAGGAACAGGCATGGCTAGAAGTCGATCATCACATGGTTCCGCGAAGAAACGGTTGCCGCTGCTGCGCTCGTTGTTCTCGCTGCTGTTCTCGCTGCTGCTGGGCGGCGCGCTGCTGGGCGCGGCCGGCCTGGGGCTCTACATGTTGTACCTGGACGGGGTCATCCGCGCCGAGTTTGATCAGAAGCGCTGGGCTCTGCCAGCCAAGGTCTATGCCCGGCCGCTGGAGCTGTTCGCCGGCATGCCGCTGAGCGCCGACGCCTTCGCCCAGGAACTCAAGCTGTTGGGTTACCGCGACGCGAACTGTCTGGTGGAGCCGCCCGCGCCGCCGCCCGAAACCGGCAAGCGGACGATCAAGCGCAAACCGAAGCTCCCGGCGCCGGAGACCTGTGTTCCTGCGCCGGGGAGCGGCAATTCGCCGAGCAAGCCCGGCGGCTACGCGCGCCAGGGCGAAGTGTTCGAGGTGATGACCCGCGATTTCGCGTTCTGGGACGGCGCGGAGCCGGCGCGCAAGGTCCGGCTGACGTTTGCCGGCGACATCCTGGTCGATGTGGTCGGCCTGGACGGTCAGGAAGCGCCGGGCCTGTTGCGGCTGGACCCGCCCGAGATCGCCGGCATTTATCCTTCCCGCTACGAGGATCGCATCCTGCTCAACGGCAAGGAACTGCCGCCGGCGCTGGTGGATGCCCTGCTGGCGGTCGAGGACCGCTCGTTTTTCGAACACGCCGGCATCAACCCCAAGGGCATCTTCCGCGCCATGGTGGTCAACCTGCGCGCCGGACGGACGGTGCAGGGCGGCAGCACCGTGACTCAGCAATTGGTCAAGAACCTGTTCCTGAGCAACGAGCGCTCCGTCAAGCGCAAGGTCAACGAGATTCTGATGGCGATCCTGATCGACGCCCGCTATGGCAAGGATGACATTCTGGAAGCCTATAGCAACGCGATCTATCTGGGGCAGGACGGCAGTCGGGCGATTCACGGCTTCGGGCTGGCCAGCCAGTTCTTTTTCGGCAAGGCGCTGGAGGATCTCGATTTACACCAGATCGCCCTGCTGGTGGGGATGATCCAGGGACCGTCGCTGTACGATCCGCGCAAGCATCCCGACAATGCGCTGGAGCGCCGCGCCCTGGTGCTGAATGTCATGGTCGAGCAGAACCTGATCAGCGCCGAAGACGCCGCCATCGCCAAGGCAATGCCGCTGGACGTGACGCCCAAGGCCGCCAGCGGCATCACCGCCTATCCGGCCTTCCTGCAACTGGTGCAGCGCCAGTTGCGGCAATACTACAAGTCGGAAGACCTGGTGTCGGAAGGGTTGCGGGTGTTTACCACTCTCGATCCGCGGGTGCAGGCAACCGTGGAGAACACGCTGGCCAACAGCCTGCCGCCGCTGGAAAAGAATCAGCCCAAGGCGCGGCCGCTGCAAGGCGCGGCCATCGTGGCCGATACCCAGACCGGCGAAGTGCTGGCGGTGGTCGGCGACCGCGAGCCGAAAACCGTCGGCTTCAACCGGGCGCTCGACGCCAAGCGCCTGGCCGGTTCGCTGATCAAGCCGGTGACCTACCTGACCGCGCTGGAACAACCGGACCGCTATACCCTGATGACCCTGCTGAACGACAGTCCGCTGGTCTATACCTCCGGCGGCCAGCGCTGGACCCCGGGTAATTACGACAAGCGTTACCACGGCCGAGTCACGCTGCGCGACGCGCTGGCCCGCTCCTACAACATTCCGGCGGTGCGGGTAGGATTGGATGTGGACGTGATCAAGGTGGTGGAGATGCTTCATCGCCTGGGATTCGAGCGCGAGCTAAAGCCGTATCCCTCGCTGCTGCTGGGGGCCCTGGAGGCGTCGCCCTTCGAGATCGCGCAGGTTTACGCGACCATCGCCAGCGGGGGATTCCGCATTCCCCTGCGCGCCATCCGCGAGGTGACCAATACCGGAGGCCAGTCGTTGCAGCATTACGCGATGGATGTGGTGAAAGCGGTCGAACCGGGGCCGGCCTATCTGATCACGAACGCCATGCAGCAGGTGGTGAAGGCTGGCACCGCCAGCGCCATGAAGAGCAAGCTGTCGCCCGATCTGAACATCGCCGGCAAGACCGGCACCACCGACGATTATCGCGATAGCTGGTTTGCCGGGTTCAGCGGCGACCGGCTGACCGTGGTGTGGCTGGGACGCGACGACAACAAACCGACCGGCTTGAGCGGCGCCAGCGGCGCGCTGCGGGTGTGGATGGATTTGATGGCGGGACTGAAACTGGAGCCGCTGGACGCGCCACCGCCATCCGATGTCGAGGAGATCTGGGTGGAACCGCACGGCGGCCTGCGAGTCAGTGAGGGGTGCCGGCGCGGCCAGCCGGTGCCGTTCCTGGTCGGTTCCGAGCCGCGCGGCTCGACCTCGTGCGCGCTAGCCGCCCCGCGGCGTCCCAACCCCAAGCCACCCGCTACCGATGGCGCGGACGACGCGGGCGGGATGAGCGGTTTCTTCCAGCGCCTGATGGAATGAGGATAAGCGTTCGCCCCTTCCCCCCAGCCCCTTACACAAGGGGAGGGGGAACCAAGCAACCCATTGTTCCGCAACACTCCTTCCCTCTGGTGGGAGTGGGGGTGCGAGCGGTTACTGTTCGGGGTGAGGGTATGGCCGCTGATTCGGCATGGCGGCCTGGCGGGGGAAAGGTTAAAGTTCAACCAACGATGGATTTCAATGGGGTTTGGGACTGCCGCCAGAGCAGGGTCGGACTCCGGGGAGAGATAATGCAGATGCTGTTTAAACCGTTCAAGCCAAGTCTTGGCCTGTTGGCGCTGGTGCTGGCGATGACAGGTTGCACGACGGCGCCTTATTCGCGGCAAACTTCCGTCCGGACGCCGGCCGCCAAGGCGCCCGTGGTGGACCGC
>JBATNZ010000069.1:0-13187 GCA_049290615.1 Candidatus Contendibacter sp. | reverse complement strand
CCGGATCTGTTTCGTGATGTCGTCCAACGTCAGGACAGCGGAACCAAACGGTACGCTCATCAAGGGGCTTCCGGTCAAGAGGGTTCGGCTACTCTAGCGGGCCATCGCCAAAATGAGAATTGCTGGTTTCCCAGGCTTACCACCCATCAGTTTAGGAAATCGTAGAACAAACTCTCCAAGAATCGGCATTAAGTCATTGATTTAATTTTAATTAAGCCTGCTGAAGTGCGGTGATTCAGTGGTTGAGAACAAACTGATAGGTGGTAAGATTTCCCAGGGTAGAACGGGCGTCCCGTCCGTTGGCGGCCACCGGATCGCCGCGTAATACGTTAAGATTCTGAGTAAGCGTTCACCCCCCAACCCCCTCCCACGCAGGGGAGGGGGAGTCGACAACCCATTGTTCTACCAAGGCTCCCTCCCCCCTTGTGGGGGAGGGCTGGGGTGGGGGTGTGGGCGCTCGACCGGTTACGCCCGATTGATAAGAGATTTCTGATGCGCCTTTCACAAGATGAACGTACCACAATCCGTGAGGCTTCCTTACGCCACTTTGGCCAGTTCCCGTTGTTGTTCGGTTCCCGGCTGGACGATAACGCCAAGGGTGGCGATATCGATCTACTGATTCCCGGGGTATGGACGGTACGTGAAGCGGTGCAACGCCGGCTGCGTTTTTGCGCCGACCTCATGGCTCGTCTGGGCGAACGAAAAATCGACGTCGTGATTGATACCGGCGACCAGAACAACCCGGTGATCCAGCACGCGTACCAAACGGGAGTACCGCTTTGAGGCCACTGCAAGACCTTATTCGGGAGTGCGACCGCCACCTGCTGGCGCTATCCGAGGCCATGGCGCGCTGCCCGCCGCCGCTCGAAGTCCATCATTTTGCTGTCCGCGACCAGCCCTTTTAAGGTGCTCATGTAACCTACTGATATTTATGAACTTAATTTTACTGCTTGGCACGATTCTTGACGAATTTTCGCCGTAACCTATTGATTCTACGTTACCACCTTAAAAGGGCTGGACATAAGACTTCAGGAGACCGGCCTGCACCGAGGTGTCGGTGAAGAGGCTGGATTCGCGGCTGAGTTCCTGATCGGTGAGCTGGAAGAGGAGATCGGCGGTTTTCCAATCGGAGACCAGGGCCTTGGCCGGGTCGAAGGCGTGGCCGGAGCCGAAGAGATCGAGGAAGGATTGCGGTGAGGAGCCGGCGCCGGCGATGAACTTGTCGCTCTGGTAGCCAAGCCGGGCGAGAAGCTGGCGGGCGGCGTCCTTGAGCGGTTGGGTCTGGAAATGGGCGAGGGCGGATTTCATGGCTTTTCGTCGCGGGCGTGGTCGTCGGCGAGTTGCAGGGTGAGTTCCAGTTCGCGGCGAAGCTCTTCGCGGTCGGGCAGGTAAAGCTGGTATTTCTGGACGAAAAGCTGGCTGTTCATCTGGTAAGTGGCGTATTCGACGAGCAGTTCGTCCTTGTTTCGGGTGAGGATGATGCCGATGGGCGGGTTGTCGCCCTCGGTGTTCTCCTCGGCGGCGAAGTAGCCGAGATACATGTTCATCTGGCCGATGTCGTGGTGCTTGAGGTCGTTGATCTTCAAATCGATGAGGACAAAGCAGCGCAGGATGCGGTGGTAAAAGACGAGATCGACCCGGTAATGGGTGTTGTTGAGGGTGATACGGTATTGCCGACCGACGAAGGTAAAACCTTTGCCAAGTTCGAGGAGGAAGGGCTGGAGGTGATCGCAGAGGCGGGTTTCCAGATCCGTCTCCGAAACCTGGTGTAGCTCGGGGATTTTCAGGAACTCGAAGACGTAGGGATCGCGGAACAGGTCGGCGGGCTGGGCGATGATCTGACCTTGGGCGGCAAGCTGAAGGATCGCGTCCTTGTCCTTTCCGGCAGCGAGGCGGAGGAACAGAGAGGTTTCTTTTTGACGTTTCAGCTCACGAACGGCCCATTTCTCCCGAATGGCCTGTTGCTCATAAAATCCGCGTTCGAGAGGGTCGTCGATCTTCAACAACTCGACAATGTGCGACCAACTCAATTGGTGCGACAGCGTCGCACCTTTTGGGTAAGCGAGGTAGAACTGGCGAATGCGTACCACATTGCTGCGGCTGAAACCCTTGCCGTGGCGCAGAGTGAGATCGCGGCTGAGCTTGGTCAGCAAGGCTTTGCCGTAGTCCGCCCTGATGTTGCCGCCCTGTTCAAACTCCACGATGTCACGGCCAATCCGCCAGTAGGTCTCGGTGATGTGGACATTGACCGCCTGCGCCGCCCGGGCCTGACCGATGGCGTAAACCTCGGAGATTTTCCCCAGCAGGCTCTGGTAACCGGTGTCAGTAGTGAGTTCGCTGTTGCTCATAATTTGTCCTCCTTGATGACAAGCCAGGTCACGAGTTCGAGGTCGGTCTTTTCGTGAACCTGTTCCTGCACGTTGGGCAGAACGAAGCTGCGCCCGGATTGGAGGCCGGAGGCCGCGCGTTTGCGGAAGGTGGCGGCGAGCGAGCCCACAGCTTTTTGCAAGAGCGCGTCGTAAACCTGCATGTCGCTGCCATGATGGGTTTGCTGGTCGAACAGATGGCAGAGCGGGGCGTGGATTTCCGCCTTGCCTGAACAGAGGAGCCGGTAAATGTCGAGAATCTGCTTCGGGTGGGCGAAACCGAAGCGGACATTGCCGTCGTCCAGGACGTAAACAAGGAAATAGGGATGGAGCGGGTTGATGGACGCGCTCGGCGCGGGCTTGGCGTCGGTGGCGCCGCCGCGCTGGCCCTCCAGCCGGAAGCAGAAAATGACGCCGGGGCCGATGACTGGGTAGTCGGGGTGCGGCGGAACGCAAGTGTAGAGGCCGAAGGGGGCGGCTTCGAGGGCGGCGCGGTTGGCCTCAAGGTATTTCAGCAGCTCAAGCCGGAAGTCGTCGAGGGTGAATTCGGTGAGGGAGACGCTGTCGCCGAGGTCTTCGAGGTCGAGGACTTCATCTTTAAGCCGAAGCAGTTGCTTGTCGCGGTAGCGGAGGTCATCGGCGATGAGGTCTTCGAGCTCCTCGTTCTTGAGCACGTTGTCCTCCAAGGTGGCGGAGAGGTCCACGAGGGCCATCCGGGCTTCGACGCGGTTTCTGAGGTTGATGTATTTGTTCAGGTCTTCGGTGGGCCAGAAATTGACGAGCTGCACGGTGTAGCTCGCGCTGCCGATCCGGTCGATACGCCCGAAGCGCTGGATGATGCGGACGGGATTCCAGTGGATGTCGTAGTTGATGAGGTAGTCGCAGTCCTGAAGGTTCTGGCCTTCGCTGATGCAGTCGGTGGCGATCAGGAGGTCGATCTCACCCTGCTGCGGCATGGAGGGAATCTTGGCGCGGTGTTTGGCGCGCGGGGAAAAGTTGGTGAGAATCTGGTCGTAAGCGCTCGCGCCGAAGGTGGCGCGGGCCTCACCGCCGCCGCAAACGAGGGCCAGGTGGATGCCGAGTTCCTGGTGCGCCCATTCGAGAAGCGATTCATAGAGGTAGGCGGCGGTGTCCGCGAACGCGGTGAAGACGAGAACTTTCCGGTTCGGCTCGCCCAGTTTGTTGGTCGTGGGTTTGGCGACCTTGGCGGCGATGAGCCTCTTGAGTTCGGCCAGCTTGGCGTCAGTCTCGGGCATGACGTCCCGCGCGGCGTTGTAGAGTTTGGGCAACGCCTGGAAGTTTTTGATCTTCTTTTCGAGTCCTTCGATCTTGGCGATGGTGCGCTCCATCGTGATCTCGAACGATTTCACGGAGCTTTCGAGGCGCTTGAGGAAGTTCACCTTCATCATGCCGATGAGGAAGGTTTCGCGCTGGCCCTGCGTGAACGGGAAGGCGCCCTTCTTCTCATACTCGGCCTTGTACGGCTCCAGCACGTATCGGGAAGGGTTGAACAGCGCCAGTTTGTAGGCGGCGATTTCGTCGTTGAGCTTGTCGTAGGAGAGGAAACGCTCGCGCAGGTCGATCTCGGGATAAATCGAGACGGGTTTTTCGCGCTTCGGAAAGCCGCCGAGCTGGGCGATGGTGGCCTGGTAGTATTTCTGAATGTGCTTGCGCGAGCGGGCGATGGTCAGTTCGTCGAGGAGTTTGAAGAAGGCGGCGTTGAGCTTCTCCAGCAGTTCGCTGGTCTTGCGCTCGGCGCCTGGCTTTTTTGCCCAGAGGGAGAAGACCTTTTGCGCGGTGGCGAGAGTTTCCTTGAGGCTGCCGACGCCGATGGATGCCGCGAAGGCGTCGTCGCGATTTTCGGTGAGGAAGTAGAGTTGATTACGGAGGTCTTTGAGGCACCCGATTACCCACAACTTATCCGTCACCGGCATACACGGCACGGCCGGCCTCCAACGCGATGACAAACGCTCTGACCTTCTGCAGGCCTTCCCAGAGGGCTTTAGGACCGGGATGACCGTCGTGTTTGCGCCCCAGAAAGCCCCCAAAGCGGGCGATCAGCCGTACCATCTGGCCCAAGGGGGGCGGGGTTTCCGGCGGTTGGGTCCGGTGAGCGACGATCCAGGCCGCCTGCCATTCCTCGGGATCGAACACCACGTCGCAGGGCAGATTCGGGCAGTCCCGGCCCCAGGTGACCAGATGCAGGATGCGCCAGGCGATGATCAGGTAAATCACCAAGGCCCGCTCCAAGCGCTCCAGGGTCCCCAGTTGCAGCGCTTCCACCCGGCAGCCCGATTTCCAAATGCGGAAGAAAATTTCGATTAGCCAGCGTTTTCGATACCAATCAATGAGTTCCACGACCGCCTCGAGCGTGTCCGCCGTCCGGTTGGTCAGCAGTCGCCACTCGATCGCCTGCTCGGTCCGATACTTCTACTTGAAACCTTACCACTGCGTCACAACCCAGACGACGCCGGCAATATAGGCAATTTGAGGGCAATTCCAAAATTCATGATAATAAGCATAATCTTGAATTTTATGGCTCATCTATCCATAAAATACATGTTATGTAATAATTTATTTGTGCTATTATCGAGTATCCTTTCAACAATCACGAAATCTTCCACATCATGGCCCGTTCCGGAATCCGTTACGAAGAAGTCCAGAATGCCGCTGAAACTCTGCTCGGGCGCGGCCTTAATCCCACCATCCAGCGCGTGCGCGAACTGCTCGGCACCGGTAGCAACACCACCATCAGCGAGCACTTGAAAAGCTGGCAGCAACAACTGGCCGAAACACCCAGGATCGTACTACCGCCAACCGTCCCGGAAGCCGTCATGACGGCATTGGATGCATTCTGGAAAATCGCCGTGCAATACGCTGAGGCTGCGTTTGAGGAACAGCGGATCGCCGCCGCTCAGGCGGTTGTAGAAGCCGAACAATCCCGCGATATCGCTATCGCCGATCAGCAACAGGCTCAATCCGCCGCTAACGATCTCCGTCACGAACTTGAAGCCACGCAAGCCACCGCCCGCGAATTCGCCGACCGCCTGTTGGTGGAACAGGAACGCCGCGCCGCCGCCGAAGCTGCCATCCAGGCCGCCGAACAACGAGTTCGGGCAGCCACGGACACCATCGCCCAAGTCCGCGCTGAAACCGCCGCCCGCATTGCCCAAACCGAAACCGCTCTGCAACAAACGCGAGCGGATAAAGCGGAACAACTGGCTGAAGCCCGGCAACGCTTCGAAGTCGAGCGCCAGCGTGGTGAAGCCAACGAGACCAGACTGTTGGAAATGCTCGATCAGATCCACATCGAACAGAGCGTGGAACGCCAAGCTTTTGCAACAGAGCGCCAAGACTGGAAAAATCGGGAAACCGTCTGGCAGGAGCAGCGGGAAATCCAGCACCGTGAGAACGCCGAACTGCGGGCGACCATGGCCACCCTGGAGGAACGTCAGCGAACTTTAGTAAATGAAATAAATAAGTTACACCCAATACTCCAACTGACGGAAACTCGCTATCTCGATGCCGTGCGCGAGGCGGAAGCCCTTCGCGGCGAACTAAAAGCCGCGTTGGCGGATCGGCAACGCCTGCAACACCAACTGGAGGTTTGCCCCACTCCACCACTTGACCATGCTCGAATCCAGGATTTGGATTGACGGTCGCCAGAGTTTAGCCACGGTAATGGCATACCCTGTTTGGAGTCGGTGATAGCTGCTAACATTTCCTGGCTTGCCTTGGGGGAACCTGAGGATACCGGGGCGCACTCGCCCATCAAGATCGGCTCGTTTCTGGGCGATCCCAAGACAATCTCCACTACACTGTTCGATTAGTGAAAGAACGAAACCCGACCCACTGCCTTTAGCCGTTAAACCTCAGAGGTCCGCACCATCCATGAATGCCGTGGTTCAAGCCAAGGCCGAAAGCCGCCATCTCCTCTCCGGCAACGAAGCGGTCGCCCGCGCCGCCTGGGAAGCCGGCGTTCGGGTCGCCGCCGCCTATCCCGGCACGCCCGCGACGGAGATTCTGGAAAACATCGCCCTCTACCCCGACATCTACTCCGAATGGTCGGTCAACGAAAAAGTCGCGGTGGAAGTCGCCATTGGCGCCTCGCTGGCGGGATCGCGCGCCCTGGCGGCCATGAAGCATGTCGGCATGAACGTCGCCTCGGATGCCTTCATGACCCAGTCGCTGGCCGGCGTGGTCGGCGGGCTGGTCATCGTAGTGGCCGACGACGTGGGCCTGTCCTCCTCGCAGAACGAGCAGGATTCTCGCTATTGGGGTCGCTTTGGCCACATGCCGATCCTGGAACCAGCGGATTCCCAGGAAGCCTACGAGATGGTCAAGCGGGCCTTCGATCTATCCGAGGAATACGAAGTCCCGGTCATCGTCCGCATGACCACCCGCGTCTGTCACGTCAAGGCCATGGTCACCTTCGCCGGTGAACGGATCGAACACCGCGCCGCCGGCTTCCAGAAAAATCCCCAGCGCTGGGTGATGACGCCCGCCAACGCCAAGCCGCGCCTGCCGCTGATGCACGAACGCGACCGGAAATTCCGGGAACTGAGCGAAACCATCGACCTTAACGTCATCTTCGCCGGCAGTGATCGCCGGATCGGTTTTGTTACTTCGGGTCCCGCCTTCATGCATGTCCGCGAGACCTTCCCGAACGCCCCGGTGCTCAAGCTCGGCTTCAGTTGTCCGCCGCCGCTGGAAAAGATCCGTGCCTTCGCGAGCCAGGTCGATACCCTGCTGGTGGTGGAGGAAACCGAACCGTTGCTGGAAACCGAAATCCGCGCCGCCGGTCTGGAAGTGCGCGGCAAGGACATCCTGCCGCGCTTCGGCGAATTGGCGCCCACCGTGCTCCGTCCGGCGATCAAACGATTGCTGGGCGAGCCCTACGAAGTCGCCAGCCGCTCGCAAGCCGCCGTCTTTCCCCGGCCGCCGACCATGTGCGCCTCCTGCCCGCATCTCGGCCCCTACTTCGCCCTCTCCCACATCCGCAACCTCAACATCATCGGCGACATCGGCTGCTACACCCTTGGCGCTGGCCATCCCTGGAACGCCCTGGACACCTGTACCTGCATGGGCGCCTCGCTGAGCATGGCCCACGGCATGGATAAGGGGCGCGGCGAGTCCGACGAGAAGAAAAGCATCGTTGCGGTCATCGGCGACTCCACCTTCCTGCACATGGGGATGCAGGGCCTGTTGAACATGATCTACAACCGGGGCAACGTCACTGTGCTGCTGCTGGACAACCGTTCGGTCGGTATGACCGGCGGCCAGGAAAATCCCGGCACCGGCGAGGACCTGCACGGTCTCCCCGCCCCGCGCGTGGATTTCGCCAAGCTGGCCGAAGCGCTGGGCGTCCGCCCCGAACGCATCCGTATGGTCGATTCCTATGAACTACCGACCATGGTCAAGCTGGTGCGGGAAGAAACCAAGATGAACGAGCCCTCGGTCATCATCACCAACCGCCCCTGCTCGCTCACCGACCGCTTCGAGCGCTTTAAACCCTACGAAGTCATCGATGACCAATGCACCGGCTGCGGTAACTGCATCGACCTCGGCTGCCCGGCGATTTTCGTCTCCCGCCGCGAAACCGTGACCGCCAAGAGCGGCAAGGCGAAGGAATTGGTATTCGCCCGCATCGATGCCAACGCCTGCACCGGTTGTCACATGTGCGTCGAGACCTGCGCCCCCGAGGCTATCGTCCAACCGCGGCCGCAAACCCGCGTCATTCGGATTCAGCCCCATGGTTGACGGCATCACCAATATCCTTGTGGTTGGCATCGGCGGCCAGGGCGTGATGACCGCCGCCGAAATGCTGGCCCGCACCGCTCTGATCCGAGGCTACGATGTCAAGAAGACCGAGGTCGCCGGCATGGCCCAGCGCGGCGGAGTGGTCTCCTCCCATGTCCGCTTCGGTCCCAAGATCTACTCGCCCCAGATCGATCCCGGCGAGGCCGATCTGCTGATCGGTTTCGAGGCGGCCGAGGCGCTGCGCTGGTTGCCCTATCTGCGCCCGACTGGCGTGGCCATGGTCAACACCCTGCGCCTCCCTCCCCCGATAGTGTCCGCTGGCCTGTACGACTACCCCTCCGATCCCATCGGCGAACTGGCGGCGACGGGGATCGAGGTTCATGCCTTCGACGCCGGCGCCATCGCCGAGGAACTTGGCAATCCCAAGCTGGTAAACACTATCATGCTGGGCGCGATCAGCGATTACCTGCCCTTCCCCGCCGAGGTGCTTGAGGAATGCATCATCGCGGGTTTCCGCGCCTACAAGCCCAAACTGGCGGATATTAACGCTCGGGCGTTCGACGCCGGTCGTTCGGCGGGCCACGCGGCTTCCCGCCGGACAGCGGCATAGCCGGACAAACTGTTTGTTTGCTGCTGACAATTAATTTCAAACCCCGGGGAGATAACGATGAAAGGTAGATGGTGGAAAAGCATTCTGGCGGCGTTCCTGTTGTTGACCAGCATTCATTTGGCCGGCGCCGCCGAACCGATCAAGATCGGCTCGTTCCTGACTGTAACCGGCCCAGCCTCGTTTCTGGGCGATCCCGAACTGAAAACTCTACAGATGTACGTCGAGGAGATTAACGCCAAGGGCGGCGTCGATGGCCGGAAAATCGAGTTGATCCACTATGACACCGGTGGCAACGCCAAGGAAGCGGTCAACTTCGTCAAGCGCCTGATTAAAAACGATAATGTGGATTTGATTATCGGCGGCACCACCACCGGCGACACCATGGCGGTTATCCCCGACATGGAAAAGGAAGGCATCCCCTTCATCTCGCTGGCCGGCGCGGTGGAAGTCGTTGAGCCGGTCAAGAAATGGGTGTTCAAGACCCCCCACACCGACCGCATGGCCGCCGCCCGGATTTTTGAAGACCTGCGCAAGCGCGGCCTGACCAAGGTGGCGCTGATCACCGGCGACGGCGGTTTCGACAAATCCGGCCGGGAACAGATCCTCAAGCTGGCGCCCCAATACGGCATCACCCTGGTCGCCGACGAGTCCTACGGCAACAAGGACAGCGACATGACCGCCCAGTTGACCAAGATCCGGTCTTCGGAAGCGCAGGCGATCATCAACTTTGGCTTGGGTCAGGCCCCGGCCATCGTCACCAAGAACATCAAGCAGCTCGGCATCACCCTGCCGCTCTACCAGTCCCACGGTGTCGCGTCGAAGACCTTTATTGAGCTGGCCGGCGCCGCGGCGGAAGGCGTGCGTCTGCCGGCGGCGGCGTTGGTGATCGCCGAGCAGTTGCCCGATACCGATCCCCAGAAACCGGTGCTGCTGGCCTACAAGAACAAGTACGAGGCCAAGTACGGTCCGGTGTCCACCTTCGGCGGCCATGCTTACGACGGCCTTATGATCGTCGTGGCGGCCATTCAGCGGACCGGCGGGCTGGACAAGGCCAAGGTGCGCGACGAGATCGAGAAAACCAAGGGCTTCATCGGCACCGCCGGCGTGTTCAACATGAGTCCCCAGGATCACATGGGCCTGAATCTGGACGCCTTCAAGATGGTGGAAATCCGCAACGGCGGTTGGAAAATCGTCGAATAGCGAAATCTCCCCCTCACCCCATAACCCTTTCTCCCGCAAGGGGCGAGGGGGAAATCGCCGGATAATCGCCACCTATGCCCGAGCAGCTCTTCCAGTTCCTGGTCACCGGGATCACCGTTGGTTCCCTGTACGCCCTGGTGGGTCTGGGTTTCGCCTTGATCTACAACGCCTCCGACGTGGTGAACTTCGCCCAGGGCGAGTTCGTGATGCTGGGCGCCATGACCGCCATCGCCCTGCTGGGCGCCGGCCTGCCGCTACCATTGGCCGTCATTGCCGCCACCTTGCTGACGGTTGTCGCTGGGTTGCTGCTGGAGCGCTTCGCCATCGAGCCAGCTCAGGGTGCATCGGTGGTAACCACCATCATCATTACCATCGGCGCCGCCATTTTCCTGCGCGGCGTCGCGCTGCTGCTGTGGGGCAAGGACTTTCACTCCCTGCCTCCCTTCTCCGGCGATGCGCCGATCCGTCTCGGCGGGGCTACCGTGCTGCCACAGAGCCTGTGGGTGCTCGGCGTCACCCTGCTGCTGGTAACGCTGGTCCGCGCCTTCTTCAACCACACCCTGCAGGGCAAGGCGCTGTTGGCCTGCTCGTTCAACCGCGCCGCCGCGCAACTGGTCGGCATCAACGTCCGGGTGATGTTGCGGCTGGCCTATGGCCTGTCCGCTGGGCTGGGCGCGGTCGCCGGCATCCTGATCGCCCCCATCACCTTCAGTTCCTACGAGGCGGGCGTCATGCTCGGCCTCAAGGGCTTTTCCGCCGCCATCGTCGGCGGCATCGGCAATCCCATGGGCGCGGTCGCCGGCGGGGTGCTGTTGGGAGTGCTGGAAGCGCTGGGCGCGGGGCTGATCTCGTCTGGCTACAAGGACGCCATCGCTTTCCTGTTCGTGCTGATGGTGCTGTTTTTCCAGCCGACCGGACTGTTTGGCCACAAGGTCGCGGAGCGAGTCTGAGCGATGCGGCTGGCCGGTTTCTACGTCTTCGCGGCCTTCGTTGCGCTGCTGCCCGTGCTGTTTCCCAACAACTATTTCGTCATTGTGGTCGGCGCGTCCGCTGGTCTGCATGTGATTCTGGCGGTTGGCCTTAACCTGCTGATGGGCTATGCCGGCCAGATATCCCTGGGTCACGCCGCGTTCTTCGGCATGGGCGCTTACGCTTCCGCCATCCTGACCACCCGCTTCGGCTGGCCGGGTCTGCTGGCCATGGCCGCCGGCCTGCTGGTCGCCGGCGTCATCGCCTGGCTGCTCGCCCGGCCGATCCTGCGCTTGCGCGGGCATTATTTGGCCATGGCCACCCTCGGCTTCGGCATCATTATCCATGTGATCCTGGTTCAGGCGACGCAGTGGACCGGTGGTCCCGACGGCCTGGCCGGCATCCCCCCGCTGAATCTGCTCGGCTGGTCGGTCGATGGTGACTTGCAGTGGTACGGCGTGATCGTGGCCGCCATGCTGCTGGCGATCTGGCTCTCGCTCAACCTCGTGGATTCCCAGGTCGGCCGCGCCTTGCGGGCGGTGCATGGCTCCGAGTTCGCCGCCCAGATGATGGGCGTCGACACCGGCCGCGCCAAGACGCAGGTGTTTGTGGTCTCTGCCCTGTTCGCCGCTTTCGCCGGCAGCCTGTTCGCCCACCAACAGGCTTTCGTCAGCCCGGATTCGTTCAGCCTGACCGTCTCGGTCGAACTGGTCACCATGGTGGTGCTGGGCGGGATGGCCTCGACTTTCGGCGCGGCCTGCGGGGCCATCGCCTTGACCCTCCTGCATCAGGGGTTGGTGGTGTTCGAGGACTACGAGATGCTGGTTCACGGCGCCCTGCTGATGGCGGTGATGATTTTCATGCCGCAGGGGCTGTTCGTGGGTTTGAGTCAGGGCACGCGACGGTTGTGGGCTGCTCTTCGCTAAAAATCCTGAAACTCCTCAGACTCATGCCCACTCAAAACCGCTGAGATTACGTTGCTTGCGGTTGAACCCTATTTCACGTTCTGAAGGACTACACGATGGCTACCATACAACCCACCTTCGACGATATTTGGCGATTGTTTCAGGAGACCCGGTTGCAGTTTCAGGAAACCGAACGGTTCCTGAAGGAGCAGGCTCAGGAGACCGACCGCCGGTTTCAGGAGACCGACCGCCGATCTCAGGAGACCGACCGCAAAATCAAGGAAGTGACCATGAATATCGGGAGACTGGGTAACAAGCTGGGGGATTTTGTGGAAGAGATGGTGCGTCCGGCGGCGGTACGGCTTTTTCAGGAACGGGGAATTGCTGTTCACGAGGTCCATCGCCAAGTCGTCGCTAACCGGCAGGGAGCCGCTATTGAAGTGGATTTGCTGGTGGTGAACGACGAGGATGTGGTGGCCATTGAATGCAAAAGCACCTTGAGCGTGGATGACGTGAACGAGCACCTCGCGCGACTGGGCAAAGTGAAGGAACTGCTGCCTAGTTATGCGGGTAAGCGAGTTCTGGGCGCGGTCACGGGCATGGTGATTCCGGATCACGTCGCCGCCTATGCCTACCGACAAGGACTGTTCGTACTGGCGCAGTCCGGTGAAAGTGTAGTGATTCTCAACGACGCAAAATTTCAGCCCAAGGCGTGGTAAGCCGCACTACACTCGATGTAAGCTTTTGTTAAAGTGAAAATAGCTCATTTTTCTAAAAAGGTATATCCATGTCTCACCCTCTCTCCCGCGCTTCGCTCATCCCATCCCTGTTGTGGCTCGTGCTGACCCTGTTCAGCATCCCGGCGGGAGCGGTGAACCCCCCAGGCAGTTACGGGGGGGCGGCCATCGCCGACGGCTGGTATCACACCGTGGCGCTGAAGGGCGACGGCACCGTCTGGGCGTGGGGGGACAACGGCGTCGGCCAGTTGGCCGACGGCACCACCACCAACCGCCTCACCCCGGTCCAGGTCGCCGGCCTGACCGGCGTCGCCGCCATCGCCGCCGGCTTCTTTCACACCGTGGCGCTGAAGGGCGACGGCACCGTCTGGGCGTGGGGGGACAACCACACCGGCCAGTTGGGCGACGGCACCACCACCGACCGCTCCACCCCGGTCCAAGTGCTCGGCCTGACCAACGCCGTCGCCATCGCCGCGGGTTTCTGGCACACCGTGGCGCTGAAGAACGACGGCACCGTCTGGGCGTGGGGGCGCAATGCTGAGGGCCAGTTGGGCGACGGCACCACCACCGACCGCTCCACCCCGGTCCAAGCGAGCGGCCTGAGCAACGTCGTCGCCCTTGCCGCCGGGAGCCATCACAC
>JBATNZ010000068.1:0-19286 GCA_049290615.1 Candidatus Contendibacter sp. | reverse complement strand
AGCCCTTTTAAGGTGGTAACGTAGAATCAATAGGTTACGGCGAAAATTCGTCAAGAATCGTGCCAAGCAGTAAAATTAAGTTCATAAATATCAGTAGGTTACATGAGCACCTTAAAAGGGCTGGTCTTATGTCTTCATCGCCATCGAACTGAAGGGCAGCGACTACGCCCGCGGCAAATTCTCCGCCATCGCCCGGCAGATCAACCGTCTCTTCCCTATGCCCGTCATGGTGCTCTTCAAGCACCAGGGCCGCCTCACCATCGCCGTCATCAACCGCCGCGCCAACAAGCTCGACGAGAGTAAGGACGTGCTCGGCAAGGTCACTCTCATCAGCGGGATCGACCTCGCCCAGCCCCACCGTGGCCACCTCGACATCCTCGCCGCGCTGGCGCTGCCCAAGCTCGTCCACCCGCAAAAGAAGCCCATCACCGACTTCGACACGCTCCACGCCGCGTGGGAGCAGATCTTCAACGTCGAGTTGCTCAACGAACGCTTCTACCGCGAGCTGGCCAACTGGTATTTCTGGGCGCTCCCGCAGGTCGAGTTTCCCGCCGACCTCGAAGCGAACGACGAAAAGCGCCGCGCCACCGGCCTCATCCGCCTGCTCACCCGCCTGATCTTCTGCTGGTTCCTCAAGGAAAAGGGCCTCATCCCCGAAAAACTGTTTCACCCCACCGACCTCAAGACAATCCTCACCGATTTCGATGACGACAGTTCCACCTACTATCAGGCCATCCTGCAAAACCTCTTCTTCGCCACACTGAATCAGCGCATGGGCGAGGACGCTAAAGGCCAGCCCTACCGCGTCTTCGCCAAGGACGAAGGCTTCCTCAAGAACAGGGCCACCTACGACGTCAACAACCTCTACCGCTACGAAGCCCTCTTCCGCGAAGCCCCGGACGCCGCCCTCGCCCACTTCGCCGACATCCCGTTTCTCAATGGCGGCCTCTTCGAGTGCCTCGACCGCACCGAGGACGGCGCAGGCAAGAAGCGCTACCTCGACGGCTTCTCCCGCAATCCCAAAAAGCGCCCCGCCGTCCCCAACCGTCTCTTCTTCGGCGGCGAGCATGAGGAAGACCTCTCCGAGGCCTATGGCGACACCAAGCGCAAAAAGGAAAAGGTCTCCGGCCTGATCCCCATCCTGAACCGCTACAAGTTCACCATCGTCGAGAACACCCCCATCGATCAGGAAATTGCTCTCGACCCCGAACTGCTCGGCAAAGTCTTCGAGAACCTGCTCGCCTCCTACAACGAGGAAACCAGGACCACCGCCCGCAAGCAGACCGGCTCGTTCTACACTCCGCGCCCCATCGTGGACTACATGGTGGACGAATCGCTCAAGGCCCATCTCACCCGCGCCCTCGTGGAAAAGGCCGGCATGAAGGAAGCCGACGCCCTCGCCGGGCTGGACCTCCTGTTCGCCTACACTGAGAAAGAACACGCCTTCACCGGGTCCGAAGTCGCCTGCCTCATCGCCGCCATTGATGCTTTGAAAATCCTCGACCCCGCTTGCGGTTCCGGCGCTTTCCCCATGGGCGTCCTCCACAAGCTCGTTTATATCCTCGGCAAGCTCGATCCCGACAACGAGCGCTGGAAGCAGACTCAGCTTGCCAAGCTCGACTCCGCTCCGATGCGCGAGGAACTGGAACGCGCTTTCGCCGACAACAACGACGACTACGGCCGCAAGCTCTATCTGATCGAAAACTGCCTTTACGGCGTGGACATCCAGCCCATCGCCATCCAGATCACCAAGCTCCGCTTCTTCATCTCCCTCGTCTGCGACCAAAAAATCCACCGCGACAAAGCGAAAAACCACGGCATCCGCCCGTTGCCCAATCTGGAAACCAAGTTTGTCGCGGCGAATACGCTGATCGGTTTACCGGAGATGGGTCAGATGGAGTTGGTCGATTCCCGCGTCGGCCTCATCGAAAAAGAGATTGAAGCCCTTTATCACAGCCACTTTTCCATCCAGCGCCGTGATCAAAAACTCGCTGTTCAACGCAAATTCAAAGCTTTCCGCAAGGAAATGGCGGATCTTCTTGCCCAAAACCTCATGTCCCGGAAGCAATCCGAACATATCGCGGATTGGGATCCGTTCGATCCGCAAGTTTCAGCCGATTTCTTCGATCCGCATTGGATGTTTGGGCGTTCGCTGGCGGATGGCTTTGATGTGGTGATTGGCAATCCGCCTTATGTCTCAAAGCAAGCTCTGCAAAAGCAGGCTCCCGATTTCGCAACATATGCGCGTGCGAATTTCAAATCAGCCATGGGTCGGGATTTTGATCTTTTCGCTCTGTTTATCGAAAAAAGCGTGTCACTGCTCCGCCCGCATGGTGTCCTTTGTTGGATCGTTCCAACGGGTTGGTATACCGGGCCTGGATTTTCCGAACTACGCCGTTTCGTTATGCAGCGCACCGACCCGAGACTATTCATCAATCTCCCCTACGACATGTTCGAAGAGGCGTGGGTTGATACCACGCTCTTTCTTGCTACCCGGCGTGCCGAGATCGTTCGGTGGCCGCGCTCCGAAACCTGTGAGGCCATGTTAAAAACTTTCGCCAAGCGAGAACGACTTGATGATCCGGCTGCTTTCGTGAATGGCGCTGCTTTCGTGAACATAGCAACTTGGTTCAAAAATGGCGAAGATCAGTTTCTTACGCGATCCGATGAAAACGTTCTCACCCTACTCCAAAAGATTCGGAAAGCATCAGCTCCATTGAGTGAATGCGCTGACGTTCAGCGCGGGGTGACGCCATTTCACCTCACGGAGAAAGCGGTGCATCCAAATAGTGTTCTTGCCTTCGACGGAAAAGTCCGCCGTTACACAGCCACTCTTGGAACGCCGCGCTACATTCGATATGACGAATCTCTAGCGGAATACAAACCGCAACGGTATTTCAAAGGTGTACGGATTTTACTTCGTGAACTCATCAGTCGCCAAATGCGACTTCAGGCGACTCTCGTTACGCTCGACTGCGTATCAAACAAGTCGATGCAGACCGTTCTTCCAAAGCCCGATCTGCACCCTTCTTACCTTCTCGGCGTCCTAAACAGCAATTTGCTATCTTGGTATTTCCTCCAACGCTCGAATGTGGGACATCGTGATGACTTTCCCAAGATCGTCTTGAAGGAAACCCGAGATCTTCCGGTTCCCGTACCCGGCGGTATTGCTTGGAGTGGCAAATCACATGATCAGATTGTGGCTTTGGTTGACCGCATCCTCGCTGCCAAGCAGGCGGATACTACAGCCGACACCAGCACCTTGGAGCGCGAGATCGACCAACAGGTTTACGCACTCTACGGCCTGACACCGGAGGAAATCGCTATCGTGGAGGGCGTCACAAAATGAACCCGAAGGGCGAGCGCAGCCCCCCCCTCACCCAGTTTGCCAAAGCCGAAGCCAGCCCCGATCCCGGAATTGTCCAACAGGCTGTTGGACAATTGCCCTGGGGGCACAACATCGTGCTGCTCACCCGTCTCAAGTCTTCAGTTCGCCGAGTCCGCGAAATTAGAATCTACGATACGCGCCCACCTGGAAAAACTCGGCTATGACCTCCAGCAAATCCATCATCCCGGCAGACTACGCACACTGGTTAAGCAGCCTCAAGACGCGCATCTCCGGTGCGCAGCAGCGCGCCGCGCTGGCCGTCAATCAGGAACTGGTGCGGCTCTATCACCATATCGGTAGCGAGATACTGGAACGGCAGACCCGTCAGGGCTGGGGCGCCAAAGTCATCGACCGTCTGGCCAGCGACCTGCGTGAAGCTTTCCCGGAGATGAAAGGCTTCTCCAGCTCCAACCTGAAATACATGCGGTTTTTCGCCCAGCAGTGTCCTCGCGGTCTAATTGGTCAGCAGCCTGCTGACCAATTGCCCTGGTTGGTGTACGAAGTGGTCTCGCCGCCATCCGGGTGGAATCGATAACCTGAAAGGCCACCAATATTCACCCTCGCCCGCTGGCGGGCGAGGAAATGAATACCCCCTTCGCCTTCCTCGGCCCGGAAGAGCTTACGCCGCCCCCGCCGCTTCGGGCGCTTCCAGATAACAGAACACGTTCTGTTTGAGCGTGTTGGCGTTCAACCGCAGCACCGCCCGGCACTGATCGTTCGGCAGATCGATCACCCGCACGCAGTGCGCCCACTCGGCCGCGTTTGGCAGCAATTCGGCCAGCCGGTTGGGCTGCCGGTCGAAAAAGGCTTCGTTCAGGCGGTTGTCTTCCCGCTGCGGAAACAGCGCCAGATACAGAATGTCGGTCTCGACCAGATCGCTGAAGAAATGCGTGCCCAGCGACACGTCCGGCACCAGCCCGCCGTGCATCGTCACCATCTCGCACAGCACCGTGGCGTTGTTGATTTCCGCGAACCGCACCGGCACCCCCAGCTCCGGCGAGGTCGTCCCCCAACGGCCCGGACCCATCAGCAAGCTGGACTTGGCGGCGTCCGGTCCCCGCAGTCGGGTAATCTGACCGATCAACCGGGCGATCTTGTGCCGGTCGTTCAACGGCAACTGCCCGTAAACGCTGGGTACGACGTACACCAGCCGCTCGATGGTCCCGATCCGGCTATGACCGATCACCGCGCCATGAGCCTCCAGCACCAACCGCTCTGGGTCGATCCGCGCCGGCGGGTTCGGAATGGTGCCGGCTTCCCGTACCTGGAATGGCCGGCATTGCAACAAATCGATCTTGTAGTGTTTTTTATCGATGAAATTCGCCGTGAACTCGACATCCACCGGATAGTCGTAAGCCTCCTGCAAGGTCTTGAGCATGTCGCGCATATCCGCCACGAACGGCGTGTCGCGCAACAGTTGCTCGAAGGTCAGCACCCACGGAAACACGTCGCGCATTCCCCGTTCCCGCGCCCGCTGTTCTAGCTCATCGTCTACCGAGGCCACCATTTGCAATGGCAGATCCGGGCTTTGCTGAACCACGTCGCTGAACTGCCGGGTCGTAAGCTGGCTATCCTCCAGATCCAGCACGTCAATGCGCTTCTGCGCGTACTGGCGCATGCTGTCGAAATTGCTCTCCGGCCGCCGTTCCGGATCGCTGAGCGACACCACCCGGGTGTAATCGTCGTCGGACCGATCCACCGCCCGGGTACCAAGCCCCAGCACCAGCCGCACCATCCCCGCCGCTGGATCGATCTGCTCGCTCCAGACGTAGGGATTGAACGACAACCCCACCCCGGCGACGTGCGGATAGAACAGCCGGCCTTGTCGGAAGCCGGACACCCGCTGCACCAGCAGGCCCATCTGTTCGTCGCGGTCCAGAATCCCCCGCCGCGCCCGGTATTGCAGCGCTCGCTCGCTCATGGTGCTGGCGTAGATGGTCCGCACCGCCGTCAGCAAATCCTCCAGCCGCTTCTCGCGCGGCCCCTGGTTGACGCAGAACACGCTGTCGTACTTGCCGGCGAAGGCGTTGCCGAAATTGTCCTCCAGCAAACTGCTGGAGCGCACGATGATCGGCGACTGACCGAAATAATCCAGCATGTCGGATAACTGCCGCAGGATGTAATCCGAGAAATCGCCGCGCAGGATGCGCCGCCGCGCCGTCTCCGCCCCGTCCAGGAAGGTCGCGGGATCTTTCTGCTTCTCCCGCACCCACCAGCAACCGTTGCGAACCAGGTAGGTGTAGAACACATCCGAACCGATGAAGAACGAGTCGTGGATTTCCAGCAGGCTCTTCCAGCGCGGGTCGCTGCGCTCGAGGATCGCCCGCGCCAGCAACACACCCACCGCCTTGCCGCCAATCAGACCGGTGCCGATCATCCGCTGCTGGATCGCCAGGATGTCGCTCAGGGTCAGCACCTTTTCCGCCAGCCCGATCACCCGCTCGTCGCGCGAAACGGTCATCCGCAGCGTGTGTCGCAGCAGATCGCGCGTCAGCCCGTCGACATGCACATTGTCGCGCTCCGCCTCGACCACCTGCTCCGCTTCCAGAAACGTCCGGTTCCAGATGTCCAGCCGGGGATCATTAGCCTTTAACCCCGACCACGGAAACAGCGTTAGGATTTCGGAAATGGTGATGCTGTCGGTCACCGGCGTGAAATCATCGCCGCGCCAGACATGCAGCATGTACATGGTGGGCGAATAACGCTGCTGCACTTTCAACGGGCGGACGTACAACTCGCCTTGATACCGGTAAACATCGTTGAACAACTGGGTGGTGTCGAGGATCGGCGCCGTGGCGCGAAACGAATGATGGCCGCGCAGCAGCGCGAAATAGGCTACCGTTTCCAGATCGTACAAATATGGGCAGGTCAGCATGAAGAAATTGCCCAGCATCTGGTCGCTGTACCAGTCGGCAACCAGATCGGACAGGCAGTCGAACACGTAGTAAGCCCCACGCCCGGTCTGCTCGATGGTTTTGTGAATAGCGGTCAGGAACGGTTCGAAGCCCTCGCCAGGATCCAGCACCCGCACTTCCACTCCCGGACCCTCCGCCACCAGCGCCGGGTGTCGAGCGAAATGGAAATACACCAGCTTGCGGCCCTTGGCGCGGGCGTACTGGCAAAACGGTTCGACCAGCGGCATATAATCGTCGATACCGTCCACCTGCCAGACGATATTGTCGCCCGCCATCACCCCCCGGAAGACCCGGTCCAGGCCCGCCAGCCCCGTGCTCACCTGTGCGTCAATCGCCGCCATCACGTTCTCCCCAATTCTTTATACTGTCTATCCCGGTTATGCCGGTTACCGTGGTTGCAACACGCGCGTAATCATAACCCATACGGCGGGTTATCACTGTCCACGCAAATCTCCAATCCGTGAGAAGGCCGATTCTGTTATGAGCATCCTTCCGACTTCTATCACTCCATCGGTCGTCGCCCCCTCCCCCCTCCCTCCTCCCCTGCCCCTGGAACGACTGCGCCTGCCGGACGAACTCGATGGCCGCGTCGGCGGCAACCGGGCCGGGCCGGACGTGGTCTGCCAGTTGGCCGCCGGCAACGATCTGGAAGCCGTGCAAGCTTGGCTGGCCGAGTTTCACGACTCGCCGCAAACCCTGCGCGGTTATCGCAAGGAAGCCGAACGCCTGTTGCTGTGGGCGCTGCTGGAATGCGGCAAACCGCTGTCCAGCCTGACCCGCGAGGATTGCATTCTCTACGAGCTGTTTCTCGCCGATCCCCAGCCCCACGAACGCTGGTGCGGGTCCAAGGCGCCCCGCTTCAGTCCGCGCTGGCGGCCATTTGTGGGACCGCTGAGTCCCGCCAGCCGCAAGCTGGCCATGCTGATCATCAACTCCCTGTTCAGCTATCTGGTCAAGGCCGGCTATCTGGCTGGCAATCCCCTGGCGCTGGCTCGCCGCCGTGGTCGCGGTCATCAACCCATGCGGCAGGTGGAACGCTTTCTCGAACACGACCAGTGGCAGGTCCTCCTCACCACGGTCGATGAGCTACCCCGCGACAGCGAACGGGATTGCCAGCACCACGCCCGGGCGAAATATCTCGTCGCCCTGCTCTACCTGCTCGGTCCCCGGGTCGGCGAAGTCGCCGGCCACGCCATGAGCAGCTTCGTCCAGATTCGCGGGCGCTGGTGGTGGCGCGTCATCGGCAAGGGCCGCAAGGAGGCCCAGGTGCCGGTTAACCAGGACATGCTGCAAGCCCTTCGCGACTACCGGCGCTTTTACGGCCTGCCGCCCCTGCCCGCGCCGGACGAGACCACCCCGCTGGTGCTCAACCTCAAGGGGACCGGCGGTATCGGCGACAATATGATCTACCGCATCGTCAAGGATCTGGTGGCGAAAGCGGCGGCGCGACTGGAAGCGGACGACCCCCATCAGGCCGAAAAACTGCGCCGCGCCTCGACCCACTGGTTCCGCCATACCAGCATCACCCATCAAGCCGATGCCGGCATCGAAATTCAATTTCTGCAGCGCAATGCCCGCCACGCCCGCATCGACACCACCGGCCTGTACCTGCACGCCGAGGAGAAGGAATGGCACGAAACCATGGAACGCCATCGCCTCAAGGAGTAAACTCCCGCCGCTTCAAATCAGGCAGCGGCCAAAGCGGTCCTGTCGAACTCCAAGCCGGCGACGCTGCCCGCATGGCGGTTGCGCGAACGGTCATGGGGTCGGTAGTATCCAATATTCCGATTTTTCGAGATTATGACGGTCCCGGTTTCAACCCGCGGACTCGGGAATCCGTTTGGGCAGGGATGCTATCAGCCGCTGTTATTTGAGGAATGACCATGAGTATGACCCGCCTGCCTGCCTCCGCAGGACTCTACGATCCCCGCAACGAGCACGACGCCTGCGGCATCGGTTTCGTCGTCGATATCAAGAACCGCAAAAGCCATCAGCCCGTTCGTCAAGGTCTGGAGATCCTCGCCAACCTGGGCCATCGCGGCGCGGTCGGCGCCGACCCGCTGGCCGGCGACGGCGCCGGCATCCTGGTGCAAATTCCCGACGCCTTTCTGCGCGCCGAATGCGCCGATTTCGGCCTCGACCTGCCCGCGCCTGGCGACTACGCGGTCGGCATGGTCTTTCTCCCCCGCGACGCTCACACCCGCGCTCAGAGCGAGGCTGCCCTGGAGCACACCGTCGCCGCCGAGGGTCAAATCTTCCTGGGCTGGCGCGACGTGCCTACCGACAACTCCTGCCTGGGTCGCAGCGTGCGCCCGTCCGAGCCGGTGGTCCGCCAGGCGTTCGTCCAGCGCGACCCGACCTGCCCGGATACCGATGCCTTCGAACGCAAGCTGTTCGTGATCCGCAAGCAGACCCATCACGTCATCTGGGACCGCGAATTGCTCGGTAGCCAGCAGTTCTACATCGCCTCGTTGTCGTCCCGCACCCTGGTGTACAAGGGCATGATCCTGGCGCGCAATCTCGGCGTGTACTACCCTGACCTGCGCGACGAGCGGCTGGAATCGGCCCTGGCTTTAGTCCACCAGCGCTTCTCCACCAACACCTTCCCTTCCTGGGCGCTGGCTCACCCGTTCCGCTACCTGTGCCACAACGGCGAGATCAACACCCTGCGCGGCAACATCAACTGGATGTTGGCCCGTCGCCACAACATGAAATCCGACCAGCTCGGCGCCGATCTGGACAAGTTGTGGCCGCTGATCGGCGACGGCGCTTCCGACTCCGCCACCTTCGACAACGCTCTGGAATTGCTGCTGGCCGCCGGCTACTCGCTGCCGCACGCCATGATGCTGATGGTGCCGGAAGCCTGGGCCGACAATCCGCTGATGGATCCCCAGCGCCGCGCCTTCTACGAATACCACGCCGCCCTGATGGAGCCCTGGGACGGCCCCGCTGCCATCGCCTTCACCGACGGCCGCCAAATCGGCGCCACCCTGGACCGCAACGGTTTGCGCCCGGCCCGCTATCTGGTCACCGACGACGATCAGGTCATCATGGCTTCGGAGATGGGGGTGCTGCCGATCCCGGAAGAGAAAATCGTCAGGAAATGGCGGCTGCAACCCGGCAAGATGCTGCTGATCGATCTGGAACAGGGCCGCATCGTCGGCGACGACGAGATCAAGGCTCAACTGGCCGCCGCCCAGCCCTACCAGACCTGGCTGGACGCCACCCAAATCCGCCTGCAAGACCTGCCGGCCGAGGTCGGCCCAATGGCGCCCGACCAACCCACCCTGCTGCGCCGCCAGCAGGCTTTCGGCTATACCCAGGAAGACCTGCGCGCCTTCCTGAACCCGATGGCGCTCACCGGCGAGGACCCGATTGGTTCGATGGGTCGGGACATCCCGCCGGCGGTGCTGTCCGACCGGCCCAAGCTGCTCTACGACTACTTCAAGCAGAAGTTCGCCCAGGTCACCAACCCGCCGATCGATCCGATCCGCGAGGAACTGGTGATGTCGCTGGTCTCCTTTATCGGCCCCCGCCCCAACCTGCTTGACCCCAACAGCGCCGGTAGTCAGAAACGGCTGGAGGTCAGGCGGCCGATCCTGGCCAACGTCGATCTGGAACGCATTCGCCGCATCGAGTACCACGTGGACCGGGCCTTCCGCACCCGGACGTTGAGCATCTGCTACCCGGTGGGACGCGGCGCCGAGGGCATGGCCCGGGCGCTGGAAGACCTGTGCCGCGAGGCCGCCGACGTGGTGCGGCGCGGCGACAACATCCTGATCCTCTCCGACCGGAGCATGGATGCCGACCACATTGCCATCCCCGCCCTGCTCGCGACCGCCGCCGTCCACCACCACCTGATTCGTACCGGACTGCGTACCGAGGTGGGGCTGGTGGTGGAAACCGGCGAGGCCAAGCGGGTTCACGATTTCTGCCTGCTGGCCGGCTATGGCGCCGAGGCCATCAACCCCTGGCTGGCGTTCGACACCCTGTCCGCCAGCCTGCCCCGCGCCCCCCAGGCCCTGACCGAGGCCGAGGCTCACGAGCATTACACCAAGGCGATTTCCAAGGGTATCCTCAAGGTGATGTCCAAGATGGGCATCTCCACCTACCAGTCCTACTGCGGCGCCCAGATTTTCGAAGCGGTGGGTCTGGCCAACGAATTCATCGACCGCTACCTGACCGGCACCCAAGGTGTCATTGAGGGCGTCGGTCTCAACGAAATCGCCCGTGAAGCCGTCAGCCGCCACCGCCAGGCCTTTGGCGATGCCCCTCTCTACCGCAACGCCTTGGATGTGGGCGGCGAACTGGCTTTCCGCATTCGCGGCGAGCGCCATGCCTGGACTCCGGAAACCGTGTCCCTGCTGCAACATGCGGTTCGCTCCGGCGATTACGAACAGTTCAAGTGCTACAGCCGGGTGATGGACGACCAGCGCGACCACATGCGTAACCTGCGCGGCCTGTTTGAACTCCGCTTCGTCAACCAGCCGTTGTCGCTGGACGAGGTGGAGCCGGCCAGCGAGATTGTTAAGCGTCTGGCCACTGGCGCGATGTCGTTCGGCTCGATTTCCTGGGAGGCGCACACCACCCTGGCCATCGCCATGAACCGGCTGGGCGCCAAGTCCAACACCGGCGAAGGCGGCGAGGATCCGGTGCGCTACATTCCACTGGAAACTGGCGACTCCAACCGCTCGGCCATCAAGCAGGTCGCCTCTGGCCGCTTCGGCGTCACCGCCGAATACCTGATCAACGCCGATGCCCTCCAGATCAAGATGGCGCAAGGCGCCAAGCCCGGCGAAGGCGGCCAACTGCCCGGCCACAAGGTCAACGACTGGATCGCCCGGGTACGCCACTCCACCCCCGGCGTCGGTCTGATCTCCCCACCCCCGCATCACGACATTTACTCGATTGAAGATCTGGCGCAACTGATCTTCGATCTGAAGAACGTCAATCCGAAAGCCGCCATTAGCGTCAAGCTGGTGTCTGAAATCGGCGTGGGCACAGTGGCGGCGGGCGTGGCCAAGGCCCATGCCGACCACGTCACCATTTCCGGCGAGGACGGCGGCACCGGCGCCAGCCCGCTCACTTCGATCCAAAATGCCGGATCGCCTTGGGAAATCGGCTTGGCCGAAACCCACCAGACTCTGGTGCGCAACCACCTGCGCGGCCGCATCGCCGTCCAGGTGGACGGGGGGATGCGCACCGGCCGCGATGTGGTCATCGGTGCGTTGCTCGGCGCCGACGAGTTTGGCTTCGGCACCGGCGCGCTGATCGCCGCTGGCTGCGTGATGATGCGCAAATGCCATCTCAACACTTGCCCGGTCGGCGTCGCTACCCAGGACCCGGAATTGCGCAAGCGCTTCCCCGGTCAGCCGGCCCACGTCATCAACTTCTTTACCTTCCTGGTTCAGGAAGTGCGCGAGTTGATGGCACAACTTGGCTTCCGCACCTTCGACGAGATGATCGGCCGCGCCGACCGGCTCGACATGCGCCGGGCCATTCATCACTGGAAGGCGCGCGGTCTGGACTTCACCCGGCTGCTGGCCATGCCCCCCGTTCCGCCCGGGGTCGCGGTCTACCACTGTGAGGAACAGGATCACGGCCTGAGTAACGCGCTGGATCACCAATTGATCGCTCAGGCCAAGCCGGCGCTGGAGGCACGGCAACCGGTGCGGATCGAGACCCCGGTGCGCAACAGTAATCGCACCGTCGGGGCCATGCTATCGGGTCAGGTCGCCCGCCGCTACGGTCACGCCGGTCTGCCCGACGACACGATTCATATCCGCCTGACGGGCAGTGCCGGCCAGAGCTTCGGCGCTTTCCTGGCCCGCGGCGTGACCCTGGAACTCGACGGCGAAGCCAACGACTACGTCGGCAAGGGCCTGTCCGGCGGCCGGATCGTGGTCCGCCCCCCAGCCGCCAGCCGCCGTCGCGCCGAGGAACACATCATTGTCGGTAACACCGTGCTCTATGGCGCCATCGCCGGCGAATGCTATGCACGCGGCGTGGCCGGCGAACGCTTCGCCGTGCGCAACTCCGGCGCCCTGGCGGTGGTGGAAGGTACGGGCGACCACGGCTGCGAATACATGACTGGCGGCGTGGTGGTGGTGCTGGGGCCGACCGGCCGCAATTTCGCCGCCGGCATGAGCGGCGGCATCGCCTACGTGCTGGACGAAACCGGCGATTTCGCCCGCCGCGCCAACAAGGCCATGGTGGCGCTGGAACCCTTGAACGATGTCGATGAAATACTCGATGTCCGGGTGCTGGACGATGACTGGAGTAGTTTGGCTCAAGCCGAACTTCCGGAAGACTGGCTCCGTCACGATGCCCGGCGGCTGCAAATCCTGGTCGCTCGCCACTACCTCCATACCGGCAGCGAGCCCGCCCGCCGAGTGTTGGAACATTGGCGCGAGATGCTGCCGAAATTCGTCAAAATCATGCCGTTGGATTACCGTCGGGCGTTGCAGGACATGCAGGCCAAGGCCCGCGCCGCCGCCCGGTATAACGATGAAAAAACCGGCTTGGCCGTGGGAGCGTGAATCATGGGTAAGCCAACTGGTTTTTTGGAAATCATTCGTCACGACCACGGCTATGCGCCGGTCGAGGAACGGGTCAAGCACTTCCATGATTTCGTGGTTCCCCTGCCCGAACCCGGGATCCGCGAACAAGCCGCGCGCTGCATGGATTGCGGCATCCCCTACTGCCATCGCGGCTGTCCGGTCCACAATATCATTCCCGACTGGAACGATCTGGTCTATCGAGGCAACTGGCGCGAGGCGCTGGAGGTGTTGCACTCCACCAATAACTTCCCGGAATTCACCGGGCGGATTTGCCCGGCCCCGTGCGAGGCATCCTGCACCCTCAACTTCAACGACCAGCCGGTGACCATCAAGGACATCGAGTGCGCCATCATCGACAAGGGTTGGGCAGAAGGCTGGGTCACGCCGCAAATCGCCGCTCACCGCACCGGCAAGCGGGTTGCCGTGATCGGATCGGGTCCCGCTGGCCTGGCCTGCGCCCAGCAATTGGCGCGGACCGGACATGACGTGGTGGTGTTCGAGAAGAACGACCGGATTGGTGGCCTGCTGCGCTACGGCATCCCCGATTTCAAGCTGGAAACCCGGCTGATTGATCGCCGCCTGGCGCAACTGCGGGCCGAAGGCGTCGAGTTTCGCCCCAACAGCCATGTTGGCGCCGACATTCCGGCCCGCCAGGTGCTTGCGGAATTCGATGCGGTCGTACTGGCCGGCGGTTCCGAGCAGCCGCGTGACCTGAACGTGCCCGGCCGCGAACTGCGCGGTATTCACTACGCCATGGATTTTTTGACCCAACAAAATCGCCGGCTGGCTGGACAGAAAATCGCGGACGAGGAAATCCTGGCCACCGATAAGAACGTGGTGGTGATCGGCGGCGGCGACACCGGTTCCGATTGTGTCGGCACCTCAATCCGGCAAGACGCGCGTTCGGTAACCCAGTTGGAAATCATGTCCAGGCCGCCGCTGCACGAAAACAAGCTGTTGACCTGGCCGAACTGGCCGCTGAAGCTGCGCACTTCTTCCTCGCAAGAGGAAGGCTGCGAGCGCGATTGGTCGGTGGCCACCCAAGCTTTTGTCGGTCAGGACGGCCAAGTCGCGGCGATTCGGATCGTGCGGCTGGAATGGCGGGAGCAGGGAGGTCGGCAGGTCATGGTCGAAGTGGCCGACAGCGCGTTCGAGATCAAGGCCGATTTGGTGTTGTTGGCGATGGGCTTCGTTCATCCAGTCCACGCCGGGATGCTGGGAGAACTGGGCGTGGCGCTGGACTCGCGCGGCAACATTCGCGCCGGGGAAGACGACTACCAGACCTCGGTTAACAAGATCTTCACCGCCGGCGACATGCGGCGCGGCCAGTCGTTGGTGGTTTGGGCGATCCGCGAGGGCCGGCAATGCGCCCGCGCGGTGGATGAATATCTAATGGGCAGTTCGGAATTGCCGATCTGATGGGATGTAGTCCTCTCCTGCCGGCAGGTAGGCAAGACCGCTTGTAGGAGAGGTTTTTCAGCTTATTCCTCAGTCAGTTGCGACAGCACGCTCAGGGCTTGCGCCTTGCAGCCGCTTTTCGCCATCCAGGCCGCCAGCGCCGCCTGATTGCTTGGCGCCGCCGCCGCCTTGTGGATGCGCAGGCTAACTGACTTGTCAGGCCGTTGCAGCAGATAAGTCTTGCCATCCTCGAAATAGCGGCCCGGCGTCGGTAACCGCGCCTCGCCGGCCGACCAGGTGAGGCTGGCGAGTCGGGCACCCTGCGCATCGGTCAGCGTGACCGACTCCAAATCAGCGGCATTACCGCGCCATAGCACGACCGGATCGCTATTCAGGCAACGCTCGCCCGAATGATCCACGTTGATGAGATCGGCGGTCGACGGTTCTCGCGAGCTATTGCCCCGCATGGCGCCCAGCGTCGAGGTCGATTGCGGGTGTCCCCGCAAAAGACTGGCGATCGCGGTCAAGTTATCGGTCCGGGCGCCCGTCGCGCCACCACTCCCTGGAACGCCCGAATACGGCCCGGTCAGCTTGAGGGTTTTGCCATCCTCGGCCAACAAGGTCAGTCGTGCGCCCTCGGCCAGCTTCACCGGTTGCTTGCCATCCAGCAATGCACCCGGCTGCAACGAAGTCTGCTCGGCGGCGATCACCACCCACTGTCCCGCTTCGACCTGTGGCGATGCTCCCAGCAAGACCGACCCGATCGATACCATCAAAGCCCTGCCCACGCCTTGCTTGTTCACTGTATATCCTCCAAGACGCTGATTTAAAAGATGGTAGCTATCCAAAGCTACTTATCGACATTGATGCTGTTTTCTCACGCTTGCCATTGGATTATGACTATTCTTGATGACAAGCCTAGCCGTTCCGCGCCGGATTTCAACCGGAAACTCTTAATGAACCAACACCACGATTGGCTCCTGTTCGCAGCCGCCGCTCTGTTGACCGCCACGCTAGCTTGGCTAGTGGTAGAGCACGGCCCGTTGCGCCAGGCGGAAAACTGGGTCGGCGACTTGCGGGTGGCGTTGATGACCCCGCGCCGGACGCCGTCCGACGACCTGGTGTTGCTGACCATCACCGAGGATACGCTGCGTCTGTTTTCCTACCGTTCCCCGGTCAATCGCGCCTTTCTCGCCGAACTGGTCGCCACCCTCAATCAGAAAGGTGCGCGCGCCATCGGCCTGGACATCCTGTTCGACCGGCCGACCGAACCCGCCGCCGACCAGGCGCTGGCGCAAGCCCTGCGTGATTCCGCCGCGCCGGTGGTCGTAGCCTACACCGACCGGGAATACCTCACGCTGGAGCAACAGCAGTTTCTCGATCAGTTCACGAGCGGGTTGCGGCGGGGTTATGTCAACCTGCCGGTGGACAATGTGGATGGCGTGGTCCGCCAGATGTTTCCGGGCCGGATCGCGCCCGATGGCCAGTTCGCGCCGGGATTGGCCGCCGCCCTGGCTGGCGTCGCGATCACGGATGCTGAAATCCACCTGCGCTACCGGGGCTTGGCGCCCGGCGCCGCGGCGGACGATCTGGCCAGCGCCTTCAAGCGCTACCCGGCCCACATGGCTGCTGTACTGCCGGCGGCCTGGCTGGCGGGCAAGATCGTGCTGATCGGGGCGGACCTGCCAGCGAGCGGCGATGACATGCGCAAGACGCCGTTCGCCACCCTGCTCGGCAATCAGAAAGGACAGATGCCCGGGGTCGTGATCCAGGCACACGCAGTGGCGCAGTTGTTGGAAGGGCGGTGGGTGCCGGTGTTGTCGCCGTGGGAGGTTCTTGGCCTGTATATCATAGCCGCCGTGCTAGGGGTGGCCTTGACCCCGCTGGGTTGGCCTTCCTGGGCAAGTCTGGGTCTGACGCTGGCGCTGGGGTTGGGGTTCTGGGCGCTGGGCTTCTGGTGGTACCGCCAAGGGGGAGCACTGGTGCCGCTGGGCGGTCCGTCGCTGGCGCTGCTGGGCATGGCCTGGTGGTCCCATGCCCATGCCAGTCGCCGGGAACGGCGGCAGAAACGGTTCATCAAGAGCGCCTTCGCCCGTTACCTGAATCCCGAGTGGGTGGAACGCTTGGTGGAGAACCCCGAACTGTTGCGGCTGGAGGGCGAGCGGCGAGAAATTACGGTGCTGTTCAGCGATGTGGCCGGCTTCACGACGACCTCCGAGATCTTGCCGCCGACCACGCTGGTGCATGTGCTGAGCCGTTATCTGGAAGGTATGACGCAGATCATCATCGCCCATGGCGGGGCGGTCAATAAGTATTTGGGCGACGGGATCATGGTGTTGTTCGGCGCGCCGGTGGCGCAGACCGATCATGCCCGGCGCGCCGTGCGCTGCGCCCTGGCGCTCGATGCGTTCGCCGAGGCGTTCCACCATGCAGCTACCGATCCTGACGGTCGGCCGGTCGTCTTTGGGTTGACCCGGATCGGGGTTCACACGGGGGAAGCAACGGTGGGTAACTTCGGCTCGCTGGCCAAGCTGGAGTACACCGCCATCGGCGACGTAGTGAACGCGGCCTCGCGGCTGGAAGGGCTGAACACCTACTTCGGCACCCGCGTCGCGGTCAGTGGGGTAACCCGGGCGCAAGCGGATGCCGGGGATCTGTGGTTTCGGTCCATGGGGCAGGTGACGGTCAAGGGCAAGCAGGAAGCGTTGTTGGTGTTCAACCCGCTGGTCGCCGATAGCAAGCTGGACGCCCTGATGGAGGAGTACGCCGAGGCTTACGCGCTGCTGACCGCCGGCGATCCCCAGGTGGTCCACCGTTTCGCTCTCTTGCGTTCCCGTTATCCCAACGATCCGCTGGTGAATTTTTACTGGCAGCGCGTGCAGACCGGCGAGCTGACCTCGCGGGTCAAGCTGACTTCGAAATAAGCATTTACTCCACTCGCCCGCCAGCGGGAGAAGGGAGCGCACGGTTACCAAGAAAAATTCGTTGTGAATTGGGAGGTTAAAAAATGACGCCAGAACAGTCTCTTCATCCGGCGCTGGTGCCCTACCATGACAAAATCATCTCGGCCGCCAACGCCGCCAAGATGATTCGCTCTGGCCAGCATGTATTCGTCGGCACCGCCTGCGCCACGCCGCGGACCCTCGTGGCCGCGCTGGAGAACCTGCCCTATCCGCCCGCCGACGTCGAGCTGGTGCATTTCATCACCACGGATGCCGTGCCGCACCGCGATGGTCGGTCTTCCACCCAATACCGTCACCGCACCTTCTTCGTCGGCTCTGACATCTGGGCGGCCGTAAAGCAGGGTCTGGCGGAGTACGTACCCATTTCGGTCGCCCAGGTCCCGAGGCTGATCGAACTGGGCCGCATCCCGATCGACGTCGCCCTGATCCAGGTTTCGCTCCCGGACGAATTCGGCTATGTCAGCCTGGGCGTCTCGGTCGATGTCATCCCGGCGGCGCTGGAGCGGGCCGGGCTGGTCATCGCCGAGGTCAATCCCCTCATGCCCCGCAGCATGGGATATTCGACGGTCCACCTCAGCCAGATCCACAAGCTGGTGCCGGTCGACACGCCGGTGACCGAATATGTCCATCCGACCGTCAAAATCGAGGCGGTCGAACGCATCGCCCGCTACATCGCCAGCCTGATCGAGGACGGATCCACGCTGCAAATCGGTCTGGGGCGCATTCCCAACGAGGCGCTTAAATACCTGGAGGACCGGCGCGACCTCGGCATTCATTCCGACCTCATCACCGATGCGATCATTCCCCTGCTGGAGAAAGGCATCCTGACCGGGCGAAAAAAGACCGAGCATCGCGGCAAAATCGTCACCAGTTTCGCCATTGGCACCCGTCGGCTGTACGACATCATCAACGGCAACCCACTGTTTTCCTTTCAGCCCATCCAAGTGGTCTGCCGGCCCAATATCATCGCGGCGCAGCACAAGATGGTGTCGGTGTCGCAGGCGTTCGCAATCGATCTGACTGGCCAGGTCTGTGCCGACCAGTTCGAAGGGGAGTACTACGGCGGGGTGGCGGCGCAAGGCGAATTTCTCCGCGGCGCGGCGCGTTCGTCCGGCGGCAAGCCGATCATTTGCCTCACGTCCACCACCGACGATGGAGAAGCCTCGCGCATCCGCCCGGTGTTGCGAGCTGGAGAAGGCGTGGTGATCCCCCGCGCCGACGTGCATTACGTAATCACCGAATACGGCATCGCTTATCTATTTGGCAAGTCCATCCGCGAGCGCGCCATCGCGCTCATCGAAGTGGCCCATCCCCGATTCCGGGCTTGGCTGCTCGAGGAAGCCAAGAATGTTGGCTACATGCCTGCCGATCAACGGCTGGAAAACCTGCGCGCCTATCCAGTGGAAGAAGAGCGGGCGATCACCCTCAAAAACAGCCGGTCCGTGATGCTGCGGCCAGCCACCTCATCCGACGCCGCCGCCATCCGCGAACTGTTTCACCATCTGTCCACCGATGACGTGTACACCCGTTTCTTCCAGCGGGTGCAGGGACTCTCCAACCGCGAGGTGCAGCGGCTGTGCAATCTGAACTACGAAACCGAGGTGGCCTTCGTGGCCACGACCGGCTCCCGCGAGCACGAGGAGATCGTGGGGCAAGCCTGCTACTTCTTGAATCCTTCCACCAACCTGGCCGAAACCGCGTTCATGGTCGAACCGTCATGGCAGGGCACGGGTTTGGGCACCGCGATGCAGCGACGGCTGATGGAACATGCGCAGGCGCGCGGCATCCGTGGGTTCGTTGCTGAAATCCTGCCGGGAAACAAGAAGATGGTGAATTTGGCCAGGAACTGCTGCGACAACGTCACCACGGAACGGGACGAGGATACGGTTCATGTCACCATGATTTTTTGACCGATCGTTCACCCCCCTCCCCCAACCTTACAAGTGTAGGTTTTTTCATGTCTCACCTTCGAGCACTGGTAATGATAAGATGTCAGGGGACATGGGCAGGGCGGGCCAGGGTTCCGGGCAACCGTGGCCGATAGGTAACGGCTGATGATTGA
>JBATNZ010000067.1:0-9052 GCA_049290615.1 Candidatus Contendibacter sp. | reverse complement strand
CGAACCTTGACCAGTTACCTGTGCTTCGAGAGCTGGGGGGCCTTGATGACGTTCATGTTGCAAAGCTTCGAGCCAGCTCTTCCACAACCCGAAACCGGGTGAAATCGCCAAAATGAGAATTGCTGCCGGTTCCGGGCAACTCGGCCGCCTTCGCAACTTCTCAATATCGCTATATTCAGCTATGCTAATAGATAAGATTCCTGGATGAGACGTGGTCGGAGCATGATGCGCAACGAATGCGCCGGCGTGGCGCGGAATGGCATCCATTTCGGTGTTTCGCCGGATTTCCTGATGACCCGCGATGAAGATATCGAACGGGCCTCGCGCGCGCTCAAGGCGATGTCACACCCGTTGCGGCTCAAGATCCTCTGCACCTTGGGCGACCGCGAAGTCAGCGTTCAGGATATCGTCGAACATGTCGGCACCTCCCAGAGTAATATTTCCCAACATCTGGCCATCCTGCGCGACAAGGATATCCTGACCTGCCGCAAGGATGCCAACCGGGTTTATTACCGGGTGGGCGACGCTCGCACCCTGCGCCTGATCGGCATGATGCGGGAGGTGTTCTGCGCGCGGGATTGAGTCTTGGCGCGGTCGGGTTCCCGGCGTCCCCGCAATCCCAGGATCAGCCTTTCATCTTCACGAGGTCAATGCATGAATAGCGAACGGATCATCCGGATCATGGCCGGATCCTTCATTCTATTGTCGCTGCTGTTCGGGGCGTCGGCCAGCCCGCTCTATCACAGCAGCCACTGGTTGTGGTTTACCACTTTTGTTGGCTTCAACCTGTTCCAGAGTGGTTTCACCCGCTTTTGTCCGGCGGAGGCGATCCTGTGGAAGCTGGGTGTCAAAAAGGCCAGCGACGATCGGGCCGGTTGCTCAATTTGAGGATGCCCCATGAGCGATTTTACTGAATTCGCCCGGCATAACTGGCTGCTGTTCCTGGCGTTGTTCGCCATCCTGGGCATGCTGATCGGCGGTGAGATCCTGCGCAGGATGCGCGGAGTGAGCGCCCTCGACGCCGCTGGCGCCCTGCGGCTGATCAATGATCGGGACGCTGTGATCATGGACATCCGCGATGTGGGTGACTACAAGGAAGGCCATATCCCGCAGGCTCGCCACATCCCGTTCGGTGCTTTGCGGGAACGCCTGGGCGAACTGGCCAAGGTCAAGGACAAGCCGATGATTGTCTACTGCCGCAACGGCGTGACTTCCCAATCAGCCTGCGCCCTGCTCAAGAAGAACGGCTTTGCCGATGTCCACAGCCTGGACGGCGGCCTGCCCGCCTGGCTGGACGCCCGGTTGCCGATCAGCCGCAAGAAGTCCTGACGGACGCTCTGGAAGCTGGTCATGCCGAATATCGTTCTGTACGCCTCCGCGTACTGCTCCTACTGCCGGCGCGCGCGGGCTCTGCTGGACAGCAAGGGCGCGGTCTACACGGTGCTGGATGTAAATCGCGATCCGCGGTTGTGGCGGGAGATGGCCGAACGCACCGGCCGCGACACCGTGCCCCAGATCTTCATCGGCAACCGGCACGTCGGCGGCTGCGACGACCTGTTCGCGCTGGACCGGCGCGGCGAATTGGATTCGTTCCTGAAGAATTCGTGAACCCGTCGCCTATTGGCGGGTATTGTCAGATTCAAACTCAAACCCAAACTCAAATCCAAACAGGGCATTCGCATGAGCGAGCAACAACAGGTTTCCCAGCAATTCGAAATCCAGAAGGTCTATCTGAAGGACGTGTCGCTGGAGACGCCCAATTCCCCGCTGATCTTTACCGAGCAATGGCAGCCGCAAACCGAGGTGCGACTGGAAACCGGCGCCGCGCCGCTGACCGAGGATCTGTTTGAGGTAGTGCTGACCCTGACCATCACCACCAAGGTTGGCGAGCGCACCGCCTATCTGGCCGAGGTTCAGCAGGGTGGGCTATTCACCCTGAAGGGCTTTGACGAGCCGCAAATGGGCCACATGCTGCATGCCTTCTGCCCGAACATTCTCTTCCCCTTCGCCCGCGAGGAACTGGCTTCTCTGATTGGCAAGGGTGGTTTCCCGGCGATGCTGCTTAATCCGATCAACTTTGATGGCATGTACATGCAACGCCTGCAACAGCAACAGCAACAGACGCCGGCGGCGGGGGCCGCGCCACCGGCGACGCATTGATGCATGGCCGCCGTGGCCACGGTCGCGGTGCTTGGCCCCGGCTCCTGGGGCACCGCGCTGGCCTTGCTGCTGGCGCGCAACGGCCACAGGGTTCGGCTGTGGGGCCACGACCCCGATGAAATGGCGCCGCTATGTCGGGAGCGGGAAAACCGCCGCTATCTCCCCGGCATTCCCTTTCCCCCGGCACTGACCGTCGGCGTTGACTTGACTGAAGCACTGGCCGGCGTCGATCTGGCGCTGGCGGTGGTTCCCAGCCACGCCTACGGGATCACCTTGACCCGGCTGCGCCCGCATCTGCCGGCGGGCGCCGGTTTCGCCTGGGCCACCAAGGGTCTGGAACACGGCGGAGGGCGGTTCCTGCACGAGGTCACGGCGGAAATCCTGGGCGCGGCCTGGCCGGCGGCGGTGATTTCGGGCCCCAGCTTCGCACGGGAAGTCGCGCGCGGTTTGCCGACTGCGGTCACCGTCGCCTCCGGGGACGCGGCTCACGCCCGGCGGGTGGCGGCCCTGCTGCACGGCTCCAACCTGCGCGCCTACACTAGCGCCGATGTGATCGGCGTCGAACTGGGCGGGGCGGTGAAGAACGTGCTGGCCATCGCTGCCGGCATCGCCGATGGCTTGGGCTTCGGCGCCAACGCCCGCGCGGCGCTGATCACCCGCGGGCTGGCGGAGATGGCGCGACTGGGTCTGGCGGTCGGCGGTCAGCGCGAGACCTTCATGGGACTGGCCGGCATCGGCGATCTGGTGCTGACTTGTACCGACGACCAGTCACGCAACCGCCGGTTTGGCCTAGCCATCGGCCGGGGCGACACGGCCGAGGCGGCCTTCGCGGCTATCGGCCAGGTGGTGGAGGGCGCGGCCACGGCGCGGGAAGCGCTGCGGCTGGCCCGGCGGCATCGGGTGGAAATGCCGATCACTGAACAGGTGAATCAGGTGCTGTACCACGGCCAGAACCCCCGCCAGGCGGTGGAAATTCTGTTGGCGCGCGATTCCAAGCCAGAGACAGTCTGAAGCCGGGAGTGTCGGCTTGCCGACCGGTTCAGGTGATGCTGTCCAGCAAGGGCTGGTGGTGTTGGTCCAGCTCCCGGTCCGGCCCGTTATAAGCCCGTGGCCAGCGTTTTTTCACCACCGGGCTGTCGCTGGCCAAGGCATGGCAGGTGTTCAGCACCGGCGGCGGCGCCCGGTCGGCGGCGGGCTTGGCGTCTTCCTCATCGTAACGCTGGCCGTAGACCGTCTGAAAAAAGGCAGTGGCGACCGGACCGAGCAGCTCGGTCATATGGGTGCAGCCCTGTACGCCGTTGAACAATTCCTTGAGCTTGAGCGACCAGCCCGGCCCGATGCGCGCGCCGATCAGTTGTCGATAGCGGTCGGTAATGGCGGGACAGAGCCCAAATGGCGAAGCATCGGTGCAGGCTTGCACGTCGCGGATCTGGAACTGATCATTCACCGTCAGGCGAATCCACATATCGTGCAGCGGCTCGCCAGCCTGGATGGCGCCGCCTCGATCCTCGTTGGGAAACGAGTAGGTTTTGACGTCCACTATTCGGCCCTCAATGTCCCACAACCCATCCTCGCGCCGGTAGCCCGAGCATTGTACGACTCGCCGGTGCAGCATCTGGCGCGGAACGGGGGCGGAGAGCGGCATGAGATCCTCCAGGTAAATTGGGGTTGACCCCCAGTCGAAGCATCAGTCGAAGAACACGCCGTCCATGATTCGCGCCAGCCGCGCTTCCACTTGGGCGAGTACTCCGCGCTTCTGGTCGGAAGTGCAATCCCACCAGGCAGCGATTTCGTTCAGAGTACGGTAACAGCCGTCGCAAAGCTGGGTCCGCGGGTTGATGACGCAGACGCCGATGCAGGGGGATGGCGGATCGCTGGGTGGGAATGCGGGGTCGGCGGTCATGATGGATCGCTGGGAAGGTTGCAGTATCGAAAGCAGCATAATACCGCACCACAGCAAGGTGAATCCATGGACGATTGAGCTATTGGAGGGAGGGCGGGCGCGCCGGGTCAACCGAAGCCTGATTGGCAAATTTCGCCAAAAACAACCAAAGGATCGAAGCCGCGCAAATCAGGATAAACCCCTACTGGAATCATGTATGACCTTATGATGGAAAGTTCGGGCAGGTGAGAAGGGCGATTAAGTATGAAAACCAAGGGGGTTTGCGCTTGTCTGGACGCAAGGTCGGGTTTAACCTTTACTTAGCAAGATATGAGGAACGGGCTGGCTCGGTCTGGCGGCGCGCCTCGGCGAGATTTAAACCACTAAGCGACCCAGGGGAACCCCATCATGTTGACCTATCAAGATTGCGTGGAATTGAGCGACCTGACCGAGGAAGAGATCGAGGCCATCGCCCAGCACGAACATCTACCGGAAATGGCGGCCCTGGAGCTGGGCAGCTATCTGGTGCATACACCGGAAGGCATCCCGGTGATCAAGCGCGTCATTCTGGAAGACATCGAGGAGGAGCGCCGGCGCGGTCATGCCGATAAGGTTTTGCAGTTGAAGCTGGTGCTCAAGCACTTTGTGGACACCCATCCGGACAATCCGGCCAAAAGCTGAGCGAAACCGGGGCTCCGGGCATGACCGGGTGGGGCCGAAGGTGCTCAGGGCCAGGGTTCGGCCAGCAGGGCCTGGACCTCGGCGGGGCCGGCTCGCCGCATGGGACGGCCATTCACCGGACTAAGCGGAGCTTCCCGCTCGGCCAGCGGCCCGAAGATCGTGAGGTCAATGCGAGTTTCGCCGGCGGTGAAGCGAAAAACCGGCAGGCACACCGGATCGCCGCTGGCCATTTTAAGCCGGTGCTCGGCCGTCTCGAAGGGAATGCGGCGCTCCATCAGAAACAGCGTGATCTCCTCGGGCGTGTCGGCGAACAGATGCAGGTGGATGCCGGCGTGTGGGCCGGCGGTGCCGCTCAGCACCGAACCGATCAATCGGGGCCGAAAGCGCGCCAGGAACCGCATGGCATCCAGCGCGGTTTCGCGCAAGCCGCGCAGGTGGAGTTCCTGGCGGCCGGCATAGAACAGCCGCTGGCGGTCGAGCAGGGCCTGCTCGATGGTGATGTTGTCCGGCAGGACGGCCCGATCGCTGATCGCCAAGCGCAGGGCGGCCTTGCGCCGGGCAGTGCGAAAATCCTGGACGCCTTCCTCGGTGATGAGCCGGGCGCATTCCTGGGCAATCAGAGCTGTAAGGCGGTGGTCAGCGCGGGGGCGGCGGGACATGGACGAACTCCGGGCGCGGGCGGGCGGCGGTTTGAGGCCATTAAGGAGTGACCGTTTTCTGGCGAGCCGGGCGCTACCCGACGCTTTGGATACGATCATTTGCTATATTCCATAGGAGCGGGCGTTCGATACGTCCATTCCGAATCATGCGAGGAAGCGTAACTTGGCTCTGTTCACGCGTAAAGAACCCATTCTGGGTATCGATATCGGTCCATCGGCGGTCAAGCTGGTCGAATTGAGCCGCTCCGGATCGCGATTTCGGGTCGAGGGCTTTGCCATCGAACCGCTGGGCGAGGGCATGGTGGAAGATCGCAATCCCACCGACACCGACGATATGGCGGAAGCGATCAGGCGAGTCTGCCGCAAGGCCGGCACGCGGGTGCGCCGCGCCGCCGTCGCCGTGCCAACCTCCAGCGTGATTACCCGCACCGTGCCGATGCCGGCGGATTTCAAGGAGCGCGATATCGAGACCAACATCACGGTCGAAGCGGCCCAGTACATCCCTTATCCTGTTGAGGAAGTCTATCTGGATTTCGAGGCGAAGGGGCGGTCTCCGGCCAGCAACGACATACAGGACGTCATGCTGGTGGCCACTCGCAAGGAAAACGTGGATACCCGGGAGGCAACCCTCAAGAACGCGGGTCTGACGCCGGCGATCGTGGATGTGGAGGCCTACGCTCTGGAGAACACCTTCCGGTTGCTGATGGACGGCCTGCCCAAGACCAGCGGTGGCGAGGGGGCGTTGAGCCTGAGCAAGGCGCGGGACAGTCTGACGGCACTGGTGGATATCGGCGCCACTATCACCAATCTTTATATTTTGCAGCAGGATCGCGTGATATTCACCCGCGAGCAGCGGTTCGGCTGTGACCAGTTGACGGTGCGGATTGCCGAGGCCTATGGCCTGCCCCGCGACCAGGCTGAGCAGGCCAAGCGTTCCGGTGCGGTGAGCGAGGATTACCCCACGGCGATTCTGGAGCCATTCAAGCAGATGCTGGCCGAACAGATTGGCCATGGCTTGCAATTCTTTTTTTCCTCCGACCAATATGTTTCCGGCCGCTATAATGTGGATACTATCGTCTTGAGCGGTGGGGGCGCCACGATCATCGGGTTGGATCGAGTCGTGGCCGATGTGCTGGGCATCGCGACAGTGGTGGCCAATCCCTTCAAGAACATGGGAAGCGCCGCGCGGGTGAACAGCAACGCCTTGCTGCGCGATGCGCCGTTGTTGCTGATCGCCTGCGGGCTGGCCCTGAGGAGCTTCGACTGACATGACACGTATCAATTTGCTGCCCTGGCGCGAAGCGCGCCGCGCCCAGCGGCAGCGTGAACTGATCGGGATGCTGGTCGCGGCGATGTTGTTCGGAGCCGGCATCGTATTTCTGGTGTACACCGAGATTGCCCACCGCATCGAATACCAGCAGGCGCGCAACGATTACCTGCGCGGCGAAATCGCTCGGCTCAAGAAGGCGGCCGAGGAAATGCAGGAATTGCAAAAAGTCAAAACCCGGCTGGTGGATCGCCTCAACGTCATCCAGAAATTGCAGACGGTTCGACCCGGCATGGTGCGGATGCTGGATCAACTAGTGCGGCTGTTGCCCCAGGATATCTATGTGACTGGGTTCAAGACCGCCAACAATCAAATAACGCTCAACGGTATTGCCCGGTCCGACAACGTCATTTCCGAGTTCATGCGCGATCTCAACCCCAAAAAGAGCCCGGACGGCAAGAACTCCGACAGTCTATTCGGCGAACCGGTGTTACAGCAGGTTGAAACCCAAATGGTGAACAACATGCAGGCCCGGGTGTTCGAGTTGGTCGTACCGCTCAAGCTGGGGGGGGGAAGTGATCAGGCCGGCGCGGGAGGGTAAAAAGACATGAATCTGTCCGAGATCAATATCAACGATTTCGATCTGCGGGAAGCCGGCGATTGGCCGTTGGTGGGCAAGGTGGTGCTGATAGTACTGATCATCGCCGCTGTTTTGGGCGCTGGGTATTATTTTCTCACCAACGACCAACTCGATGAACTGGACAAGGTGACCCGAGAGCAAAAGACGCTGCAAGACGAATTTGTCGAGAAGTGGCGGGTAACCGCTAATCTGGAAGCGTTTCGGCAGCAGCTCAAACAGATGGAAGCGGATTTGGAAGTCATGTTGAAACAGTTGCCAACGGGGACCGAAATGCCGGACCTGCTGGAGGACGTGTCCAACACCGGTAAGAAGAGTGGCCTGGATTTCGAGCTGTTCAAGCCCCAGGCCGAGCAGCCCAAGGATTTTTATGCCGCCAAGCCGATCACCATCAAGGCCAAGGGGAACTATCATCAGTTCGGCACATTCGTGAGCGGGGTGGCGGCGCTGTCGCGGATCGTAACCTTGGAGAACGCAACCTTGGTCGGCGTTGCCGGCCAGGGTGCGCCGGCGAGCGGCGCGAAGAAAAACATCAGTAACGAGCCGCTGACGATCGAGGCGACGTTGCAGACTTATCGCTACATGGATGAGGCTAACGCGCCGGCGAGCGGTCAACAGCAAACGGGGGCTGGCCAGAAATGAACGCGCGTCATGACGTAAGATCGGCGCGCGGCGCCGGGTGGCTGGGCATGGCGCTGATGGCGCTGGTAGGCTGCGCCCAGCCTGATCTGAGTACGGTTCAAAACTTCGTGCAGGAAACCCAGAAAAAAACGCCGCCCAGGAAGCTTGATCCAGTACCGAAAATCAAGCCCTACGAGCCCTTTGCTTATACGGCCCAGGGTATCAAGGATCCGTTCATAGTGGCGCCGTTTGCCCAGGAAGAGGAATTGGAACTGCCGCAGGACCTGGTGGCGCAAAGTCCCAACTATACCGGCCCGCGGCCCGATCCGAACCGGGTGCGGGAGGAGTTGGAGAAGTACTCGCTGGGTTCGCTCAAGATGATGGGCACCTTCCGCATGGGTAGTGGCGGGAACGAGTTGTGGGCATTGGTTCTGGCACCCGATAACGTTGTTCATCGGGTGCGGAAAAATAATTATCTGGGCAACAACCACGGCAAGATTGTCGGTATCACGGAACAGCGGGTCGAGTTGAAGGAAATCGTTCCGGAGGGGCCCGGGCGCTGGCAGGAGCGTGAATCGTTCCTGTCGCTTACCCAATAATTGAGGGGGGAGTGTCATGACGAGCAGGTCCGCGAGCGAAGGCCAACATGACCATCGGTCGGCTGAGGGGCGGCTACCGCCGTGGGTGGCGGTGCTGGGGCTAATCTGGGGGGTCGTGTTGGGCGGGATGTGGGGCGTGGCGGCGCTAGCGGCCGCCGAGGCGGGGCCGGTGGTGTTGCGGGCGGTGGATATCAGTCCGCTGGCCGGCAATCGCCTGCAACTGCGGTTTCAACTGTCGGGGCCGCCCAAGGCGCCGCCGAGCAGCTTCACCATCAACGAGCCGGCGCGGATCGTGCTCGATTTTTTGGATACCACCAATGGCCTGAGCGCGCGGCAGCAGCCGATCAACATCGGCGTGGCCGACAAGATCAGCGTGCTGGAGGGAGCCGACCGGACCCGGGCTTCGGTCAATCTGGCGCGGCTGGTGCCCTACAAGGTGCAGGTGCAGGGCAATACGGTGGTGTTGACACTGGAGAACGCCGGGGCGTCGCCGGCGCGGACCCCGGTGGCGACGCCGGTGGCGGCGGTGACGGCGGCGGCCACAAG
>JBATNZ010000066.1:0-6051 GCA_049290615.1 Candidatus Contendibacter sp. | reverse complement strand
GCTGAGCGCCTTGCGGTGGCTTGACCTCACCGGCACGGGGGTGACGGACCTGAGCCCGCTGGCGGAGCTGAGCGCCTTGGAGTGGCTTGACCTCAACGGCACGCGGGTGTCGGACCTGAGCCCGCTGGCGGAGCTGAGCGCCTTGCAGGGGCTTAACCTCAACGGCACGGGGGTGACGGACCTGAGCCCGCTGGCGGGACTGAGCGCCTTGGAGTGGCTTAACCTCAACGGCACGGGGGTGACGGACCTGAGCCGGCTGGCGGGGCTGAGCGCCTTGTGGTCGCTTGACCTCAACGGCACGCGGGTTTCGGACCTGAGCCGGCTGGCGGGGCTGAGCGCCTTGCAGGAGCTTAACCTCAACGGCACGGGGGTGACGGACCTGAGCCCGCTGGCGGGGCTGAGCGCCTTGGCGTGGCTTTACCTCACCGGCACGGAGGTTGCCGATGTGAAGCCACTGGCGGGACTGACCGCCTTGCAGGAGCTTGACCTCACCGGCACGCGGGTGGCGGACGTGACGCCGCTGGCTGGGTTGCCCAATCTTGAGGTTTTAATCGGCAACAAGCGGATACGTCCCGCAGCGTTGAGATAGCGCCATCGCATAGCGAAGCTGGGTTGAATTCACCACCGCGACTTGCTGTTGGTCCAAAGCCGAATTAGCGGATTGGCGCTTGCGCGGGGTTATGCCGGATGCTCCAAGACTTACTTGGTTTATTGTAACTGATTCGATCCAAAAGGGGATTGTGGATGCGAAAAACCTGGCGGCATTGGAGAATTTGGCAAAACAACTGAGCGGCCGGCGATTTGGAAGACTGGGAACGGCTGTTGCGACAAATAGGGTCCAGGGAATAATCACCACAGGCCAACAAGCGAGCAATACGATGCATCAAGCCCGAGCCATCCCGCGTTTGACTCCCTACGAACAACTGCTCGCCCTGCCGGAAAACCAGGTTGGCGAGATCATCGGCGGTCGGCTCTACACCCAACCCCGCCCCGCTGGACCCCATGCGGTGGCGGAATCGGCCATCAATGTCAATCTTGGGCCACCATTTCACTTCGGGCGGGGAGGACCTGGAGGTTGGTGGATTCTGGTGGAACCCGAAGTTCATTTCATCCGCGATGTCGAAGTCGTCGTGCCCGATCTGGCCGGTTGGCGGCGCGAACGGATGCCGGCCATTCCCCGCGATCACCGCTTCGAGGTCGTTCCCGACTGGGTTTGCGAAATCCTCTCGCCATCCACGGCGCAAAAAGATCGAGCCCTGAAACTGCCGCTCTACGCTCGTTACGGCATCGCTCACGCTTGGCTGGTCGATCCGCTGGCGCGCACGCTGGAAGCCTTCGAGTTGTGCGAGGGTCGATGGGTGCTGCTCGGCGCCATCCGGGAAGATGACCCCGTTTGTTTCCCACCCTTCGCGGCAGTCACCTTCTCGCTCGCCGATTTGTGGGTTTGAATATATTCCATTCCCCACGCTTCCCGTTTACCCCGCCGATTTCGCCCCGCTGCGCCCGCGCAAGCTGGCTGAACACCTTTCATTGCGCCTCACGCTTGTAAGCGCTAAAGTTTTCCATATCTAAATTTTGATTTTACTTTTGTCAGCCATGTACCTGCGCCGCCAGTTGTTCCCCACCCTGCAAACCGCCCTGAGCCAGTTTCCCGCCGTGCTGGTGACCGGGCCGCGCCAGTCGGGGAAAACGACCTTCCTGCGGGAGGAGTTCGGTGACCGCTTTGCCTATGTCACTTTCGACGATCCCCTGAACCGCGCCTTCGCCAGCAGCGATCCCCGAGGGTTTCTGGACCCGTACCGGGAAAAACCAGTGATCCTCGATGAAATCCAGTACGTGCCCGAACTGCTGCCTTATCTGAAAATGCTGATCGACCAGAACCGGCAACACTGCGGGCACTGGCTGTTGACCGGCTCCCAGCAATTCGCCTTGATGAGAAATGCCAGCGAATCGTTGGCCGGGCGCATCGCCCTGCTGGAACTGCTGCCGTTCAGCCACATGGAATACGCCCCAGCCACCGAAACCCTGGAAGAGCGACTGTGGCGGAGCGACTACCCGGAGCCGGCGCTGGCGCCGGACAAGCGCGAACTGTGGCTGCGTTCCTATCTGCAAACCTACGTCGAGCGCGACGTGCGCCTGTTGCACAACATCCAGGACTTGCGCGTTTTCGAACTGTTTTTGGGACTATGCGCCAGCCGGCACGGCCAGGTATTCAACAAGGCGGCGCTGGCGCGGGAGTGCGGGGTATCCGAACCCACCATCAAGACCTGGGGCCACGTCCTGGCCGCATCCTATATCCTGTATTTCCTGCCGCCCTATCATCGAAACTACGGCAAGCGCCTGATCAAGACGCCGAAGCTGTACTTTCTCGACGCCGCCCTGGCCGCATGGCTGACCCGGCAACCGTCCGCGGCGGCGATGGTGGCCGGCGGCATGGGCGGTGCGCTGTTCGAGGGCTGGGTGGTCAGCGAAGCAGTCAAGGCATTCACGCTATTGGGCCGCACTCCCGACCTGTTCTTCTGGCGTTCCCACGACGGGCTGGAGGTGGACCTGATCGTCCTGGTCAACGGCTGCTTGCTGCCGGTGGAAATCAAATTGACCGCCACGCCGACCCTCCGCCATCTCGAACCGCTCAATAAATTCAGGGAATTGGCGGGCGACGAGGCCGCCGAATCCGGCGTGTTGGTCTGCCGGGCGGAACAGCCGCAACTGCTACCGCACGGCAATCTGGCCTTGCCCTGGTGGTGGTTTCCCGCGTGGTTGCGGGAGCGGCTGACGGCGCTGGATTAGCGCTTGTCCATTTGGGTCCGTTGCCGGACAATGCAGCGTGAGTTGTACCTACAGGGCTTTCGCTTTAACACTATATATAGAGTTAGTACTGCAAATTATCTACTGTATGCTGTGGTTAGGAGCCTACCAAGCGAAAGTCCTGACCTATAACAACGCGCTAACAACCAGCGAGGTAAACGAAGGTGAAACGGCAAGTACGCAAGGCGGTTTTCCCCGTGGCCGGCCTCGGGACGCGGTTTCTGCCGGCGACCAAGGCGAGTCCCAAGGAAATGTTGCCCATCGTGGACAAGCCCCTGATCCAGTACGGGGTCGAGGAAGCGGTGGCGGCGGGGGTGGAAACCCTGGTGTTCATCATCGGGCGCACCAAGAACGCCATCGCCGACCACTTCGATAAAGCTTACGAACTGGAGGTGGAGCTGGAAACGCGCGGCAAGGCCGATCTGCTCCAGATCGTGCGCAACATCGTGCCGCCCCGGGTCGAATGCGTCTACGTCCGCCAGGCCGAGGCGCTGGGGCTGGGCCATGCGGTGCTGTGCGCCCGGCCGGTGGTGGGCAACGAGCCATTCATGGTGATCCTGGCCGACGACCTGATCGAAGAAGATCCCCAGGAAGGCGGCGCCATGAGCCAGATGGTCCGGCATTTCAACAAGTACCAATGCTCGATCCTGGGCGTGGAACGGGTGCCCAAGGCGGAGACCAACAAGTACGGCATCGTCCATCCGCTGCCGTTCGCCACCCGGCTCAGCAACGTGGACGGCATCGTCGAAAAGCCCAGGCCGGAGGACGCGCCGTCCGATCTGGCGGTGGTGGGCCGCTACATCCTGACCTCGCGCATCTTCGATCTGCTGGAGAATACCCCGCGCGGGGCCGGCAACGAAATCCAGTTGACCGATGGCATCGCCGCTTTGCTGAACGAGGAACAGGTGCTGGCCTATGAGTTTTCCGGCCGGCGCCACGACTGCGGCAGCAAGCTCGGCTATTTGGTGGCGACCGTCGAGTACGGTCTGCGCCATCCGGAACTGGGCGACCGGTTCCGCCGCTACCTGCAAACGCTAACCGGACAGCTTGGCGGCGTCGGTGCATCCGTGGAAGATTGAGCGCGGCGTTCGGCTGGCCGAAAAGCGCGGCTCGTTCGCGGCCGCGCCAAGATCGTTGCATCCAAAATCGTAAGGGGAAACTGAGATGTCACAGGCTTTTCTGGTTCTGAACGCCGGGTCGTCCAGCATCAAATTCTCGGTATTCGCCCTGCCGGCGGAGGGTGGCGAGCTGACGCTGATTTGCCGGGGCTTGCAGGAAAACATCGGCGAGGACGATCCGCATTTCAAGGCCTTCGATCATGCCGGACAGGTGTTGGCGGATGTCCGGCCGACGCCGCCATCCGGTCAGTACCGGAAGTTGGGGGCCAACCTTCGCCGCCGGGCGGCCGATACGACGCTGGCGCCGGAACCGCCGCCGTCGGCCACGGCGATTTACGATCATCAGGCGGCGCTGCGCGATCTGCTGCTCTGGTTGAAGGAGTCGCCGAATTTGCCCGACGTGATCGCGGTCGGTCACCGGGTGGTGCATGGCGGCGAGGAGTACAGCGACCCCCAACTGCTAACCCCGGAGATCGTGGCTCGCCTGGAGCATTTCGTGCCACTGGCGCCGTTGCACCAGCCGCACAACCTGGCCGGCATCCGCGCCCTGCTCGCGGTGCGGCCCGATCTGCCGCAGGTGGCCTGCTTCGACACCGCGTTCCACCACGGCCAGCCGGAACTGGCGAAACTGTTCGCCCTGCCGCGCGCCTATCGTGAGGAGGGCGTGCGGCGCTACGGTTTCCACGGGCTGTCCTATGAATACATCGCCGGGGCGCTGGCGGAGGCGATGGGCACGCCGGCCACTGGCCGGGTGGTGGTGGCCCATCTCGGCAACGGCGCCAGCATGTGCGCGATACGCGATGGCCGGAGCATGGCCAGCACCATGGGTTTCACCGCCGTGGAAGGCCTGCCGATGGGCACCCGCAGCGGTTCGCTGGACCCCGGCGTGCTGATCTATCTGATCGAGCGGCACGGCATGGGCGCTCGGGAGTTGACAAACCTGCTGTACAAGCAATCCGGTCTGCTGGGCCTGTCGGGATTCAGCAACGACATGCGCGATCTGCTGGCCAGCGCCGAGCCGGGCGCGAGGCTGGCGGTCGATTACTTCACTTATCGGATCGCCCGCGAACTGGGCTCGCTGGCGGCGGCGCTGGGCGGATTGGACGCGCTGGTGTTCACTGGCGGCATCGGCGAGCACGCGGCGGCGGTGCGCGAGCGGGTGTGCGCGCTGTCGGCGTGGCTCGGCATCGAGCTGGACCCGGTGGCCAACGCCAGCGATAGCCGACGCATCGACCGCGTCGGCGGTCGGACGGCGGTGTGGGTGTTGCCCACCAATGAGGAACTGGTCATCGCCCGGCACACCCGGCGGTTGGTGCTACAAGACTGAAGGCTGAAGACCAAGACGCTGTTCCGGTGAACCATGCTGAAAGCGGAACTGTTGGAAATTATCGCTAATGGCGAAAACTCCGGGGTGGAATTCAAGCGCGATGATATCCGTCCCGAGCAGTTGGCAAAGGAGATCGTGGCCTTTGCCAATGTTCAGGGTGGCCGGATTCTGTTAGGCGTTGAAGATAACGGCCAGATCACAGGTCTTCAGCGCCTTGATGCGCAGGAATGGGTTCTGAATATTTTCAGGGATAAAGTGCATCCACAGATCATCCCGTTTTATGAGGAAATACGCATCGAACCGGATCGGAAAGTGGGCGTGATTACTCTTTCCCCAGGAATAGCAAAGCCTTATGTCGTGCGGCATAACAATCGGGAAGATGCTTATATCCGCATGGGGGATCGTTCCGAACTGGCAACGCGGGAACAGCAACTTCGGCTTTTCCAGAGCGGCGGGTTTCTTCATGCGGAAATGTTGCCGGTTGCGGGGACATCCCTGGCTGATCTCGATCTGGACAGGCTGGATTATTATTTAAGGGAAATCATCAAGGATCCGGAAGTTCCTGGCGTGGACTTGGAGTGGTCGGAGCGCTTACTGGGCTTGGGCCTGCTCGCGGCCGATGGCTTGGGGAATACCGTCTGTTCGGTCGCGGGATTGATCTGCTTTGGCATTAAGGACCCGTTTAGAAATAACCCGGTCAAGTTTTATCAGCGGCCATCGGTAAGATTGTGTAATTCCATTCCCCGTGAAAGTCGGCTTTTTGGAGATGGACGCGAGTCATCTGCTCATCGCTGATCT
>JBATNZ010000065.1:0-37437 GCA_049290615.1 Candidatus Contendibacter sp. | reverse complement strand
TGCCGCTCTTGCAACGCCTGGATATTCGCCGCGAGGGGCGGTTGTTGCCACCCGGTCGGCCCCGCGCTCTGGTGATTACGCCCACCCGCGAGCTGGCGGCCCAGATAGCGGATAGCGTTCGTATTTATGGCCGCCATGTCGCGCCGCGCACCGCGCTGCTGGTCGGCGGCGTCAGCATGGGACCGCAGCTCGACGCCTTGCGCCGCCGGGTCGATGTCCTGGTCGCCACGCCGGGGCGGCTGCTGGACCACCTGAGCCAGAAGACCGTCAGTCTGACTGGCGTCGAGATTCTGGTGTTGGACGAGGCCGACCGGATGCTGGACCTGGGCTTTCTGCCGGCGATTCGCCGCCTGCTGGCGCTGCTGCCCAAGCGGCGGCAGACCCTGCTGTTCTCGGCCACCTTCGCCGAGCCGATCCGCCAGTTGGCGGGCGATTTTCTGCAAGACCCGGCGGTGATCGACATAGCCCCGCGCAACGCGCCCGCCGACTTGGTGGAGCAGCAGGTGCATCCGGTGGATTCGGAGCAGAAAGCCGCTCTGCTCAGTCATCTACTGAGCGCTGGCGAGCGCGACGCGACCCTGGTGTTTACCCGCACCAAGCACGGCGCCGACCGGCTGAGCCGCCAGCTCGAACGCGATGGCATCCGCACCGCCGCCCTGCACGGCAACAAGAGCCAGTCGGCCCGCACCCGCGCCCTGGACGATTTCAAGCAGGGCCGGATTCAGGTGCTGGTGGCCACCGACATCGCCGCCCGTGGTCTGGACATCGTGCAATTGCCGCGCGTGGTGAATTACGAGTTGCCGCATGTGCCGGAGGACTATGTCCATCGCATCGGCCGCACCGGCCGCGCGGGTTACGCCGGGTTGGCGATTTCGCTGGTCAGCGCCGATGAAACCCCGCGGTTGCGGGACATCCAGCGCTTGCTGGGCCGACAATTGCCGTCGTCGGTGGTCGAAGGATTTGCGCCCAGCGCTGGTCGGCGGTCGCCAGCGCCAGCCGCGCCGGCTGCATCCGGCGCCCGGCATCATTCGACTCATCGCGCTGGCCCGCCGACCGGAGAGCGATCCGCGTCGTCATCTTCGCGCTGGTCCGCGCGCCCGGAAACCGGGGCCGGGGATTCATCCCGGCGACGCCATCACCATCAGCCGACCCGGCGGGTCGCGATTACAGGAGACCTCGGATGAAAACCGTCTTCATCGGCAATCTACCTTCGGATGCCACCGAGCAGGAGGTGACTGATTTGTTCGCCTCTTACGGGCGAGTTCATGGACTGCGACTGACCCGGGATGTGTTTTCCGGGCTCTGCCGCGGTTTTGGCTTCGTCAAGATGGAAGGCCATGAGGCGCGCGCCGCCATCGGTGGACTCAACGGCCGGGAATTGCGCGGCCAGCGCCTGAAGGTGAACGAGGAGCGGGCGCCGACCAATGCGCGGGGCGGGCGTCACCGCTAGCTGGTGGCTGCTCCCTTGATCGGACTGTTATTCGGTTGAATCGCCCCCTTTGATGATCTTCAACAAAATAATCGGGTAGTCACCGCCGGGATCAAACCACCCCGGCGCTACGCGCCACCCCTCCTTATCCAAGGAGGGGAAAAAATACCCGATTAATTCCTGAAAGATCATTAAAGGGGGGTGGCGCGTAGCGCCGGGGGATCGGTGTGGAACTTAACAGTCTTGGGACGAACGCCCGCTGGGTCGGACCGCTTTACGCCCCGCGCAGGCTGCGGATCGGCCAGCCGTGTTCCCGCGCGTGCCTGGCCAGAACGTCGTCGGGGTCCACCGCCACCGGGTAGGTGACCCGGCTGAGTAACGGCAGGTCGTTGCGGGAATCGCTATAGAACCAGCTTCCGGCGAGGTCGTGGCCGGTTTCCACCAGCCAGGCGTCCAGTCGTTCCACCTTGCCGTGCTGAAAGCAGGGGATGCCGACCGGGCGACCGGTATAGCGCCCATCGGCGAACTCCGGTTCAGTCGCCAACAGGTGCGGCACACCGAGCAGCTCGGCGATGGGTTCGGTGATGAAGCGATTGGTGGCGGTGATGATCAGCAAGGTATCGCCGGCGTCCCGGTGGCGTTCCACCAGTGCCGTCGCCTGGGGTAGCAGGATCGGGCGGATTTTGGCCTCGATGAATCGCGCCCGCCAGTCCAGCAGTTCGACCAGCGGGTTTTGGGCCAGCGGCCGCAGCATGAACGCCAGGAATTCGTGGATGTCCAGCGTGCCTGCCCGGTATTGATCGTAAAATCGCTGGTTTTCGCACTCGTAAGCCTCACCCTCGACCAAGCCCCGCTCGACCAGGAATTGACCCCACAGATAATCGCTGTCGCCGCCCAGCAGGGTGTTGTCGAGATCGAAAATCGCCAGACTCATATCTTCAATGTCCTCTCTTCAATGCTTCTCTTGCGGCGGGTTTAATCGAGACCGTATTGCCGGAGTTTCTTGCGCAGCGTACCGCGGTTGATGCCGAGAATGATGGCCGCCTTGGTCTGATTGCCACGGGCGAACTTCATCACGATGTCCAACAGGGGCGGCTCCACCTCGCGCAGCACCAGATCGTACAAATTGTTGGGTGCCTGGCCGCCCAGATTGTGAAAATAGATGCGCAGGGCTTCGGCGACGTGATCGCGCAGCGGGGTGGCGGGCAGCAGGTCGACCGGAGGTTCGGGATTTTGGGTGCTCATGCGGCCAGATGCTCCTGATTGGCCAGACGCTCGAAGAAAGCGCGGGCCAGTCTCTGTTGTTCGCGGGCCTGCTCGACCGAATTGACCCGCGCCCGAAACGCGGCGCCCTCGCGCCAGGGCTGGCTGTACCAGGCCAGATGTTTGCGGGCGATGCGAACCCCGGCGGTCTCGCCGTAAAACGCATACAGGCTGTCAAGATGATCCGCGACCCACCCGCCGATTTCGGCCATGGTCGGTGGCGGCCGCCGTTCGCCGGTGACCAGAAAGTGGGCGATGTCGCGGAAAATCCAGGGCCGGCCCCAGGCGCCGCGACCGATCATTACCGCGTCCGCGCCGGTGCAATCCAGCGCATGGCGGGCTTGCTCGGGGCCGTCGATGTCGCCGTTGGCGATGACCGGGATCGAGAGTACTCGCTTGATGGCATGGATGCTGGCGTAATCAACCGGACCATGGTGACCGCAGGCACGGGTACGGCCATGGACCGTCAGGGCCTGGATGCCGGCCTGTTCGGCGATGCGGGCGATGGTGACCCCATTGCGGTGGGCGAAATCCCAGCCGGTACGGATTTTCAGAGTGACGGGGACCGCAACCGCTCCGACCACCGCCTCCAGAATGCGTCCGGCCAGTGCTTCGTCGCGCAACAGCGCCGCGCCGGCCAGCGTCCCGCAGACCTTTTTGGCCGGACAGCCCATGTTGATGTCGATCATTTGCGCACCCTGTTCCACATTCAAGCGAGCGGCTTCGGCCATGGCGCGCGGGTCGGCGCCGAGAATCTGCACACAGCGGGGTTCCGGCTCGTCGGCATGGTCCAGTCGCAGCCGGGTTTTGCGGCTGTTCCAGAGCCTGACATCGGCGCTAACCATCTCCGAAATCGCCAGCCCCGCGCCCAGCCGCCGACACAATTGCCGGAATGGCCGGTCGCTGACGCCAGCCATCGGCGCCAGCAATACGGGCGGAAACAGGGAGTAGGGACCAATTTGCATCGGATGCTTGCGCGGCGGAAAGGGCAGTCATCATACCGGAATGCATCAAGAGGATGAAGCGTGGTGGTTGCTGTTTCCGATGTGATTGTTGCAAAAATATGCCGTGCTTATTAGACATGCTCAAAACTGCTTGAGGAGTGCTTTGGCATCGGGATATATCGCCGTGGTCATGCTGGGGGTCTCTGTACTTCCGGCTGGAACAGCGGCGGCGCGGGATTTGAACGCGCGCTGGTTCCCGGCTACCCCAGCGCCGCTAATCCGTCCCAGCGCATCCTGGATGCGCTCCAGCTTCCGCCGCGCCGGGATAGACAATCCGGTGGCACAGTACACCGCTCGGATTCGCGCTCAATTCGGCCATGACCCGAGGCAGTTCGGCGAACGGGCTTTCGCCGCTGATCAGCGCGTCCAGCGTGGGATCGTCCAGCAGCGCCATCACGGTGGCCATGCGCCGTCGATGATCCCAGCGTCCGCGCTGAGCGGTGGCGATGTGACCGACCTGGGAACTTTGGATCGCGAGCCGCTGGCTGTGAAAGGCTTCGCCCAGCGGCAGGCTGACCGGCCGCGCGCCAAACCAGCTTGCTTCCACCACCGTCGCCTCGAATCCGGCCAAGCCCAAAGCGGTCGCCAGACCGGCGGGCGAACCGCTGGCGTGAATGACCCGATCCTGCTCCCCCACCGCCTGCTCCGGCGCGGCGAAGCGGACGCCGAACCGGACCGCGATAGCCGCCTTACTCGGGTCCACGTCCACCAATTGCACCGTGCAACCCGGCAGCCGTCCCGCCAGCCAGGCGATCAGGCAACCGACCACGCCGGCGCCGATCACCGTGATCCGGTCGCCCAGCCGGGGCGCGGCGTCCCACAACACGTTGAGCGCGGTTTCCAGATTCGCCGCCAGCACCGCCCGGCCGGGGGGAATCGCGGCCGTCACCGGAGTCAACGCCGCCACTGGAACCACATAGCAGTCCTGATGCGGATACAGGCAGAACACGGTGCGCCCGCATAATGCAGTCGGACCGGCCTCGACCACGCCGACGCTGCAATAGCCGTACTTGACCGGCACTGGAAAATCGCCCTGCTGGAACGGCGCGCGCATGGCCTGGTCCTGGCTGGACGGTACCTCGCCGCGAAATACCAGGCTCTCGGTGCCACGGCTGATGCCGGAATACAGCGTCCGCACCCGCGCCTCGTCCGGACCGGGTGTTTTCAATCTTTCGGCGCGTATCTCGCCCCGACCCGGCACCGCCAGCCAGAAGGCGCGCGCCAGTGACTCATCGTTTGTCATAATTCTTAATTCGATCCCCATCACGTCGGTATTCGCCATCGTCCATGCGTCTTTCAACCCTGTCCCCACGCCAGCCGCTGATCGTCAGCACCCTGCTCAACCTCGCCGTCGTGCTACCGCTGATAGTGGGGCTGGCGACCGCCCTGGCCTGGATGTTCCAGTTGCCCGCCGGTTACGTCCTCCAATGTCTCGCCACCTTCGCCGGCCTGCTGCTGGCCCTGCTGCCGTTCCTGCCTCAGCATCAGCCGCTGGAGCGCTTCGGTGCGGCCAACGGCGTCACTCTGCTGCGCGCCGGCATCGCCGCGCTGGCCGCCGGCCTGATCGGTCGGACGGAACTATCGCCTGAGTTGGCCTGGACCCTGGCCACGCTCGCCGGCGTCGCGCTGATCCTCGACGGCGTGGACGGCTGGCTGGCGCGGCGCGGTGGCTGGCAAAGTCCGTTCGGCGCCCGCTTCGACATGGAAGTAGACGCCTTTTTCATTCTGATTCTGGCGGTGCTGGTCTACCAGGCCGATAAAGCCGGCGCCTGGGTACTGCTGTCGGGCGCGCTACGCTATGGCTTCGTCGCGCTGGGCCGTGTCCTGCCCTGGTTGCGCCAGCCGCTGCCGCCGCGCCAGCGCCGGCAGGCGCTGTGCGTCGTTCAAACCGCCGTGCTGGCGCTCTGTCTGATCCCGCCACTGATGCCGCCGTGGACCACGCTGCTGGCGGCCGGCGCGCTGGGGCTGCTGACGTTCTCCTTCACGGTGGATACCGTCTGGCTGGCCCGCCATCGGCTCCCGGAGAAGATTCGACGCGAGCGGCGGTGAGTGGCGTTGACGGCCGACTGTCCAGCACCCGCAGCAGCAACGGACCCAAGCTCTCGATACCGCCCAGCGCCGCCGGACCCGGCGTTACGCCCGCCCGGAATCCAGCCGCCTGAAACGCGCCGATCAGGTCCGGATCGCGCGAGAACACCTGAACCGGCACCTGCCAGGAAATCTCGCGCCCACCGACGATGGCCGGGGGCTGGTGATCGCCCAGAACCAGCAGCAGCGCGTTGGCGGGCGCGTGCTGGCGCAGATAGCCGCCCAGCACCGCCAGATTGTAACGAACGCTCTGGATATAGGTGGCGGCCAGCGCCGCGCCGTCCACCCGCTCGTTCAATTCCACGCCGCCCGAGGCCACGGGCGCGACGGGCGTGGCATCGAACCGACTCCAGTCCGGCTCATAGGGCGGGATGGGCGCGAACGGAGCATGGCTGTTGATGGTGGGGAAGAACACGAACAGCGGCGGCCGGTCGGCCGGCGCCACCTCGACTTGATGCAACCGGTACAGGCTGTACTGATCGGGAATGACCCAGCCGCCGTAAGCGGGGCCGCGATACTCCAGGCTGCCGGCGTCCAGTATCCGGTCGAACCCGTAAAACCGCCCCTCCGGCCAAGGGTGACGGAGCCCCGGCATCAGGGCCACGCACCGGTAACCGGCGGCGGCGAACCGGCTGACCAGGGTGGGCCGGCTGGAGGTCAGCAAATCACGGTAACCGCCCTGATCGGCGATGCGCAGACCCGACAGCAGGCTGGAGTGCGCCAGCCAGGACAAGCCGCCGAAGGTGCTGGACTCGACCCGCGCCGAGGCTGCCCGCCAGCCCGCATCGGCCAGCGACCGCTCCAGGGCGGCGAAATCGCCGGCGAGTGGGGTGGCGAAGCGGGGATCGTCGAACACCAGCGCGCCCTGCGACTCGAAAAAGATCACGAACACGTCGCCCCGCCCCAACCGGCCCAGGTCCGAAACCGGCAGCGGTGGCTGCGCGGCGATCCAACCGTCGTTCCGCCACACGGTCGCGGCCAGCACCATCTGAACCTGCTCGGCCAGCATGGCGGTTACCGGCAACGCGAATGCGACCTTGGTCGGCAAGGGCGGGCTCAGGCGACCGGCGCCGTACAACGTCAGCAGCACCAGGGACAGAATGCCGAGCGCGCGCCGGACGGGAGCGCGGTCGAGCACGGTCATGACGGTACCGAGCGCCCAGCGCAAGACGGCAAACAGCGCGGCCAGCAGCGCCAGCAGCGCCACACCGCCCAGCAGCACCCGCCATCCGGCCACCCGATCCAGAAACAGGGCCGCCACCGCGGGGATATGCGGGCTGTCCCAGTACAGATTGATGGAGCGGCCCATCAATGCTGGCGCGGTGACATCCAGATAGCGCCCCAGCGTCAGGACCACGAACAGTCCTAAAACCGCGTTGCGCCACCCGTGCGCCAGCGGGCCGCGCCAAGCGGCGACGAGAACCAGCGCCAGCAACAGCACCGCCAATTCGACGGACAGTTCGGGAACCCAGCGCACCCCGATCGTCGGCCAGCGGTTCTGAAACGTCAGCGCCGAGTTGAGAACGAACAGCGCCAGGAACACGCCAAGCGCGTTCGCCATCCAGCGGCCGATGAGACGCCGCCGGGTCTGGTTCTCCGCACTGCTCATGCCCGCACCACGTCTAGTTTTGCGTCGATGTTCTGGAACCACTGGCCTGCCGCTCGCGGGCCAGTTGCCGGGCGTGGGTCAGATCGGCTTCGTTCATCTGGCTGGCGATGGCATCCAGCGACTGGACCGCGCCCACGTAGCCGTTGGACACCGCCAGATCCAACCACAGGTAGGCCTTGGTCATGTCCCGTTCGACGCCCCGGCCGGCGCCGTACAACATCCCCAGTCCGTACTGGGCTAATGGCAGGCCGCTGTCGGCGGCCTGCTCGAACCAGCGGAACGCCTGCGAATCATCGCGGGACACGCCGCGCCCGGTCGCGTAGCTGAGTGCCAGCATCAACTGGGCCAGCGGCAAATTTTGCTCGGCCGCCTTGCGGTACCAGGCCACGGCCTGCGCCAGGTCGCGCGGCAATCCGCCCCGTCCGTCCGCGATCATCAACCCCAGATTCAACTGGGCCAGCGGCAGATTTTGCTCGGCCGCCTTGCGGTACCAGACCGCGGTCTGCGTCTCGTCGCGCGGCGTACCCCGGCCAGTGGCGTACAGCACCCCGAGATTGAACGCCGCCGCGGCATCACCCCGTTGGGCAGCCTCGTGGAACCACTTCAGGGCTTGTCGATCATCGTGGGTCACACCGATCCCTTCAACGTAGAGCATCGCCAAGCGGAACTGACTGGCGACGTGGCCCTGCTCCGCCGCCTTGCGGTACCACTCCACCGCCAGACCATCATCACGCCTGACACTTTCACCGCTGGCGTACCGGCTGGCCAGCCGATAGCGCGCTTCGACATGGCCCTGCTCCGCCGCCTTGCGCAGCCAGTCCAACCCAACCGCGTCGTTGTGCGGCGCGCCGCGACCCGCGAAACAACGTTCCGCCAGCAAAAACTGTGCTTCGGGTTGACCGCCCGCCGCCGCCAGCCCCAACAACTGCATGCCCTTGGCCTCGTCCAACACCACCCCGCGACCGTTCAGATAACCGTTGGCCAGTTCCAGTTGCGCCACGGGTAGATTCTGCTCGGCCGCGCGGCGGAACCACTGCAAAGCTTCCCGCTCGTCACGCGCCACGCCGCGCCCGTCCGCGAACATCCGTCCCAGATAGTACTGCGCCAAGGGTTGACTCTGCTCGGCGGCCAGGCGATACCACTTCATCGCCTCCGCATCGTTGCGGGCGGTACCTTGCCCGTCGGCGTACAGCCGCCCCAGATTCAACTGCGCCAGCGCCAATCGCTGGTCGGCGGCCTTGCGAAACCAGCGGAATGCCTCCTCGGCGCTGGCGGGCGCCCCCCGGCCGTTCAGAAGCCGCACGGCCAGGTTGTACTGGGCCTCGGCATGGCCCTGATCGGCCGCCTTGCGATACCAGGTCACCGCATCCCGATCGTTGACCGCTACCCCGCGGCCAGCGGCCACCATCGCGCCGAGGCTGAACTGGGCGCCGGCATGGCCCTGTTCCGCCGCCCGCCGGTACCAATCCACCGCCTCCTTGTCGTTGCGCGACACCCCGCGCCCGCTGGCGTAAAAATTCCCCAGTTCGAACTGGGCGCCGGCATGGCCCTTCTCCGCCGCCCGCCGGTAGCTGTTGGCGGCTTCCCGATCATCCCGACTCACGCCCTGACCCGCGGCATACTTGCCGGCCAGGATATACATCGCCTCGACGTGACCCCACTCCGCCGCCTTGCTCAGCCACAACAGCGCTTCCTTCTCGCTGGGCGCGGCGCTGGGGTTGGCGGCGTACAGCATCCCAAGCTGGAGCTGCGCGTCGGTATTGCCTTGCACGGCCGCCTTGCGGAACCACTCGATGGCGCGGTCCTGGCTTTGCCCCACCCCCTGGCCGCGCAGGTACATCTGCCCGATGATGGTCTGAGCCCGGGGATCGCCCTGTTTCGCCCATTCCATGTATTCCTGGAACGCCTTGGCGTAGTCGCCGCGCCGGTAGGCCTCGGCGGCGCTGTTGGTGGCGGCGTCGGGCGAGACCGGCTGGGCGTCGCCGTAATGCCACTTGCCGGTCTCGTCCTGCCATTTCTTGACGCTCGACTCAGCCGGCGGAGCGGCCTGGACCACGCCGCTCAGAAGGATTGCTAACAACAATGCCCACTTGCGCATGACTGCCTCCGCTTGAAGCGTGACGGATATCCTTGAATTCCCGGCATCCGTCACCATTTAAATTCGGCTCGCGATCACCGCCAGCCACCCGCGTTTTTCGCCGCCGCTGGCATCTACACTATTAGAATGGCGCGTCTATCATCCACACTTCGACTTTATTCCTAAGCAACGAGGAAATCCGCATGGCTATCAATCTGCAAAAAGGACAGCGCATCAGCTTGGAAAAGGAAGCGGGACATGGCCTGAGCCGGGTCGTCATGGGGCTGGGCTGGGGCACGAAGCAGGTTCGGTCCCGCGGCTTCCTGGGTTTCGGCGCAGGCACCCGCCAGGAAGCCGTGGATCTCGACGCCTCCTGCCTGCTGTTCGATGCCAGCGGCAATTTAGTGGATACCGTCTGGTTTCGACAACTGGAAAGTCGCTGTGGCTCCATCCATCACAGTGGCGATGATCGCGCCGGTGGCGGCGAGGCTGGCGCCGAGAATGAGCGCATCGCCATCGAACTGAACCGGGTGCCCGCGACGGTGCAAACTCTGATTTTCACCGTCAACAGCTTCAGCGGCGAGGGCTTCGCCGGGATTCCCAACGCCTTCTGCCGGCTGACGGACGGCGCCAGCGGCGGCGAAATCGCCCGCTTCGATCTATCGCTGGAAGGCGGCGACTACACCGGCCTGATCATGACCAAGCTGTACCGCCACAACAGTGAGTGGAAGATGCACGCTCTCGGCGAGCACGCCAGCGGCCGCACTTTCCACGATCTGCTGCCGGCGCTCCAGCCCCACCTGTAAACCCGCCGGAGCCTGTGTCATGGACTTGCAACCTGGTCAGAACTTCTCGCTCACCCAGCGCCAGCCGGCGCCGGCCGCCGTCGACATCGCCCTCGCCTGGGAACCAGCCAACACGCCACTGTCCATCGATTCCAGCGCCTTCGTCCTGACCGGCCAGGGCAAGGTGCGCGGCGATGACGATTTCATCTTCTACAACCAACTGACCCTGCCCGGCGGCGGCATTCAGCGCGCCAGCGACGGCCGCGCCTTCACCGTCGCCTTCGCCGCCCTTCCCGCCGGCATCGAGCGGATCGTCATCGCCCTAACCATAGACCAAGGTCGGCGGCGCGGGCACTCGTTCGGCCAGTTGAGCCAGGTCCGGGCGGAAATCCGCGACGCCGGCAGCAAGGCGGTGCTGGCCGCTTTCCCACTGAACACCGCCATGATGGCGGAAACCGCGTTGATCGTCGGTGAACTGTACCGGCGCAACGCCGAATGGAAGTTTCGCGCCGTCGGCCAGGGCTTCGTCGGCGGACTGGGGCCGCTGGCCCGACAATACGGCGTGGACGTGGCCGACGATCCCGACGCGGCCGAATCGCCGCCGCCCGCGCCGGTGGTCCAAGCCACGCCGCCACGTCCCGCCACTCCGGCGCCGGCCGCCGTCCCGCCCAAGCCGATCCGGCTGGAAAAAATCACCCTGGACAAAAAAACTCCCAGTATTTCCCTGGAAAAAAAGGCGCAGGGCTTCGGCGAAATCGTGATCAACCTCAACTGGAACCAGGGCGGCGGTGGCAAGGGTTTCTTCGGCCGGCTGACCAGCCGCAAGGTGGATCTCGATCTCGGTTGTCTGTTCAAGCTGCGCGATGGCCGGGCCGGCGCGGTGCAGGCTCTGGGCAACAGTTTCGGCAGCCTGCAACAACCGCCCTATATCCAGCTCATGGGCGACGACCGCAGTGGCGCCAGCGCCGCCGGCGAGTTTCTGCACATCAATGGCCGCCAATGGGACGAACTGGAGCGCATCGTGACCTTCGCCTTCATCTACGAGGGCGCGCCCAACTGGGCGGAAACCGATGCAGTAGTGACCATCACGATTCCCAACCAACCGACTTTGGAACTCCGAGTGGACAGCCATCGCAACGACCAGCGCATGTGTGCACTGGCGATGTTGGAGAACCAGGGCGGCAACATCAAGGTCACAAAGTTGGTCGAATATTTCCAGGATCACCGGTATCTTGATCAGGCCTACCACTTTGGCCTGCGCTGGGCAGCCGGGTCCAAGGATTAGTTTTTTCCACCCTTCAATAACCGAGGAATACCCGCATGGCTCTCGAATGGTTGAAACAGCGTTACAGTGAAGTCTCCGCCAACCTGAAAACCGAAGTCACCAAGTTCAAGAACAAGAGCTTCCTGGAAGCGGTGGTGGCGGGCTGCGCGCTGGTCGCTCACGCCGACGGTATCGTTCGCCCGGAGGAAAAGCAGAAGATGATGGGTTTTCTGCGCAACTCCGAGGTGCTGTCGGCGTTCAGCACCGAGGAAGTGATCGGCATTTTCGACAAGTATGCCAAGCAGTTTGATTTCGACCACCAAATCGGCCAAGCCAGCGCCCTGCAGGCGGTCGCCAAGGTCAAGAGCAACGAGGCCGAGGCGAAGCTGATGGTGCGGGTCTGCTGCGCCATCGGCGCCGCCGACGGCAATTTCGATGATCAGGAGAAGGCTGTGGTGCGCAAGATTTGTGCCGAGCTGAGCCTGAATCCCAAAGACTTCGATCTGGCCTGAGCACGGTCATCCATGGAACAACATCTCGGCTTTCCGCTGGAAACCATCGCCATTTTTGTGGCGGTGGTCGCTTTTTCAGTCTGGCTGGACCTCAAGCTGCACAAGGACAGCAAGGACATCAGCATCCCCAATGCGGTGGCCTGGTCGATGTTCTGGATCGGGCTGTCCATTGCCTTCTTTTTCTACATCAAGATTCACCATGGCAACGAGTACGCCGATCTGTTCCTGGCCGGCTACATTCTGGAAAAATCACTGTCGGTGGATAACATGATGGTGTTCGTCGCCATCTTCGCCTCCTTCGGCATCAAGGGCGCCCTGCAACACCGAATTCTGTACTTCGGCATTCTGGGCGCGGTGGTATTCCGGATGCTGTTCATTGCCTTTGGCACCAGCCTGTTTGGCCTGAGCACCTGGATCGAGTTTGTATTCGCCGCCATCGTGGCCTGGACCGGCTACAAGATGTTGGCGGGCGTCGGCGGAGATGAAGAGATCGAGGATTATTCCGATCACTGGTCGGTGCGGTTGACCCAGAAATTGGTGCCGATCTTTCCTCGTCTGCATGGCGACCACTTTGTCGTCCATCACGGCCACGTCAAAACGGTGGTCGAGCAGGACTCCAGCGTGTCGGTCAGCCGGGAAGCAACGGTGTACGCCACGCCGATGTTGCTGTGTTTGGTCTGCATCGAGGTGTCGGACATCATCTTCGCCTTCGACTCGGTGCCGGCGGTGATCGCCGTAACCCGCGAACCGTTGCTGGTCTATTCGTCGGTCATTTTCGCTATTCTCGGTCTCCGCTCGTTGTACTTCGTGCTGGCGGCGGCGCAGAAATACCTGGTGCATCTGGACAAGGCGGTGGCGGCGCTATTGTTCTTTATCGCCTTCAAGCTGGCACTGCAAGCGTCCAATCACCTGTTCCACTGGCCTGGTTTCGAGATTTCTTCAAACCTGAGCCTGATGATCATTCTCGGCACGCTGGCCGTGGGCGTGATCGCTTCGCTGCTGTTCCCCGGGCAGGAGGAGGTCGAGGAGGAAGGCGTGACGCAACCCGAGAAGCTTGAATCCGGCCAGGAGAAAACGAGGTAACCTCGCGCTTTCCCCGAACCCATGGCGCCGGATGGGATCCCACCCATCCGGTCGCTTGTTTCGCAATCACCATCCAATAGGGAGGACAAACCTCATGGCTATTTCCCTCAATAAAGGCGGCAAGTTATCCCTGAACAAGGAAGCGCCGGACCTGAAGAAAGTCCTGATCGGTCTGGGCTGGGACGCCCGCGCCACCGACGGCGCCGATTTCGACCTGGACGCCTCCGCGTTCCTGCTGGGCGCCAGCGGCAAGACCCGCTCGGAAGCCGATTTCATCTTTTACAACCAGTTGAAATCCGCCTGCGGCTCGGTGCAGCACACCGGCGACAACCAGACCGGCGCCGGCGAGGGTGACGACGAGGCGCTTATGGTGGACTTGAGTCGCGTACCGGCGGATGTCCAGAAAATCACCTTCACCGTGACCATCCACGAGGCCGAGGCGCGCAAGCAGAACTTTGGCCAAGTGCAAAACGCCTTCATCCGGCTGGTCAACGCCGAAACCAACGTCGAAGTCGCCCGCTACGATCTTGCCGAGGATGCCTCGACCGAGACCGCGATGATTTTCGGCGAACTTTACCGTCACAGCGGCGAATGGCGGTTCGGCGCGGTCGGTCAGGGCTATGCCGGCGGATTGGCGGCCATGTGCCGGCAATACGGCATCAACGTCTAAATGATTCATCGATCCCTTCCAAACTGATCAACCTCGGCAACGAGAAAGGAGCCTAGAGATGGCCATATCCCTCCAGAAGGGTGGCAACGTGTCCCTGAGCAAGGCCGCGCCGGGTCTGAAGAAGGTGCGTTTCGGTCTGGGCTGGAATGCCCGCACCACCGACGGCGTCGATTTCGATCTGGACGCCTCCGCCTTCTTGCTGGACGGCAACGGCAAGGTCTTGAGCGACCAGCATTTCGTGTTCTACAACAATCCCCAGGATCCCTCGGGCGCGGTCGCGCACAAGGGCGACAACCGCACGGGCGCGGGTGAGGGCGACGACGAGGTCATCGAGATCGAACTGGGGCCGATGCCGCCCAACGCCGCCAAGGTGGCGTTCGTGGTCACCATCCACGATGCCGAGGCGCGCAAGCAGAATTTCGGCCAGGTCAGCAACGCCTACATTCGGGCGCTAAACGCCGACGGCGAGCAGGAAATCGCCCGTTACGACCTGTCCGAGGACGCTTCGGTCGAGACGGCGATGATCTTCGGCGAACTCTATCGCCACAACGACGAGTGGAAGTTCAAGGCCATCGGTCAGGGCTACGCCGGCGGGTTGGCGGCGGTGGCCCGCGATTATGGCGTCAGTCTCGGTTAAAATCAGCGGCGCTTGATCGCCGCGCTGAACTAATCCGGCCCGCCGATTCCACGGCGGGCTTTTGCTTTTTTGGACAAAGAGATCATGAGCGAAACTGTCAAATACCTGCTCGACGAGAGCCGGATGCCCAAATCCTGGTACAACCTGGTTGCCGACCTGCCCAAGCCACCGCCGCCGGTGCTGCACCCCGGCACCCTGCAACCGATCGGCCCGGATGATCTGGCGCCGCTATTCCCCATGGCGCTGATCCAGCAGGAGGTCGCCACTGAGCGGGAGATCGAAATTCCGAAACCGGTTCGGGAGATTTACCGGCAGTGGCGGCCCAGTCCGCTGTACCGCGCCCGTCGGCTGGAACAGGCGCTGGGCACCCCGGCGCGGATTTACTACAAATACGAAGGCGTCAGCCCGGCCGGCAGCCACAAACCCAATACCGCCGTCGCTCAGGCGTTCTACAACAAGGAAGCCGGGATCAGGCGGATCGCCACCGAAACCGGCGCCGGGCAGTGGGGCTCGTCGCTGGCCTTCGCCGGCGCGCTGTTCGACATCGACGTCCAGGTGTTCATGGTGCGGGTTTCATACAACCAGAAACCCTACCGCCGGGCCTTGATGGAAACCTACGGCGCGCGTTGCGTGGCTTCTCCGTCCGAGGAAACGGTCTGTGGCCGGGCGATTCTGGCCCAGCGGCCGGACCATCCGGGCAGCCTCGGCATCGCCATTTCCGAAGCGGTGGAAGTCGCCGCCCAGCGCGACGACACCAAGTACGCGCTCGGCTCGGTGCTCAACCATGTGCTGCTGCACCAGACCGTGGTCGGCCTGGAAGCGATGGAGCAACTGGAAATGGCCGACGACTATCCGGATGTGGTGGTCGGCTGCACCGGCGGCGGCTCCAATTTCGCCGGCATCGCCTTCCCCTTCCTCGGCGCGCAACTGCGCGGTGGCCGGCGGGTTCGCATCGTCGCCATCGAGCCGGCGGCCTGTCCCAGCCTGACCCGCGGCCCGTATGCCTACGATTTCGGCGATACCGCGCATCTGACGCCACTAACCAAGATGCATACCCTGGGCTCGACCTTCACCCCGCCCGGTTTCCACGCCGGCGGCCTGCGCTACCACGGCATGGCGCCACTGGTCAGCCACGTCAAGGAACTGGGTCTGATCGAGGCCCGCGCCTACCATCAACTCGGTTGCTTCGAGGCCGGGGTGCTGTTCGCCCGGGTTGAGGGCATCCTGCCAGCGCCGGAAGCCAATCATGCGGTCAAGGGCGCGATTGACGAAGCACTGCGTTGCAAGGAGGACGGCGTTAGCCGGGCGATCCTGTTCAACCTCTGCGGTCACGGCCACTTCGATATGCAGGCTTACATGGATTACTTCGCCGGCAACCTGACGGATCAGAACTACGACGAGGCGGAACTGGCAATGGCGCTGTCCGGTCTGCCGGCGGTGACGGAAGTCTGAGATCCCCCGGCGCTGTCGCGCACCCCCCTTCTCAAAGGGGGGCCGAACCCTCAACCCAGGGATTTCAGCCAGAACTCCATCGGCTTGGGCGATTCCAGCTCCTCGTCCACATCCCGCCACGAGAACAGGGAAAGTCGCGAAACACCTGGATGCGCAACCGCGCCAGGGCCGGGAGCCAGGCGTTGATCGCATTACCGGACAGGCGTTGGAGATGGATGGATTCGGCCATGCGGAAAATTTCTCTCGGTCAGGCTCAGGGTTGAACGAAGCGAAAGAGCGTCCACTCCAATACGGAGCGAAGCTTAGACTATGGTTTTGCCCTGCGCTGGCCGTTAGACTGATGCATGAGCAACTCAGTCCACATGGTTATCCACCCCTCGAACGCGGAGCGCGCCATGCTTCCCCAAATCAAGACCATTTTGTATACGACAGCCCTCGGTCCCCACACGCGGCCGGTATTTCGCTTCGCGGTCGGCCTGGCCCGGCAACATGGCGCCCGGATTGTGTTGCTGCACGTGGTCGAGCCACTGAACAACTCGGTGCGGTTCCTGATGGAATCCTACCTGTCGCCGGACAAGGCGCGGGAGTTACATTACGAAGCGACCCGCGGCATTCTGGAAAAATTCCACAAGCGGCTGGAAGCGTTCTGCACGGAAGAACTCGGCGCCACGCTCGAACAGACCGAGGTCATCTCGGAAATCCGCGTCATCAGCGGCGTTCCCTACGAAGTCATCCTGCACGAAGCCGACCACTGCGAAGCCGATCTGATTATCATGGGTACCCACGCCGGCGCCACCCGGCACATGGATTTCCTGGGTTCGACCACTCGCCGGCTGACCCTGCGGTCGAAACGGCCGGTACTGATCGTTCCTGTTATGGATAGCACCAGCAATGAATGGCCCGAAGTGCTTATCTGAACGACGGCGCTATCACCCACCGGTCAGCGAACGATGGCTGAGCTGGGCGGGAGCGTTGTTGGCCGTGCTGTCGGGCGGGTCCGCGTTCGCCGGGGATGGGGAGGTCTATACCTGGAAGGACACCGCCGGCCGTGTCCACTACGGCAACCGCCCACCCGAAGGTCAGGCCGCCGAACCGGTCCAACTCAACGCCAAGCCGGTTTCCGTGCAACCGACCGAACACATCTACACCTGGACCGACGCCGAGGGCAGGATTCACTACGCCGCCCGACCGCCGCCCAACATCCCCGCCAAGGAGCTCAAGGAAGAAGACGGTTCGCTGTCCCTGATTCACTCCGGCAAGCTGCGCGAGGGTGAAGAACAACTGTTGCAAAACTTGCGGCAGGACCAGTGAAGGTAGCTCGCGCTGCTCGGGAGGCGGGCGCCAACCCACAACGCCGGACCCGTTGCGCCACGATTGCGTTCAGTCCCCTCTCCCCTTGTCAAGGGGGAGAGGGCTAGGGTGAGGGGGTAAGTCGTTGAAACTGCGGCCCTCACCCCAACCCCTCTCCCGCAAGCGGGCGAGGGGAGTGAACGGTTACGGGCCAGCAAGGGATCGGCGGGATGCCGGCCCACGATGTGCGGGTGCAGTTGCGGAACCACGCTGCCGATGGCGGTTCACCCCGCTCCGCCCCGTGTTTCCAGTTCCTCCCAGCGCCCGTAGGCCACCGCCAGTTCCGCCTCCAAGGCCCGTAATTCCTCCATGCGCTGGGTGATCGCCGCCGGCTCCCGCCGGTAGAACGCCGGGTCGGCGGTCAGGGCGTGCAAATCCCGCTGCCGCTGTTCCAGTTCCTCGATGCGGGCCGGCAATCGCTCCAACTCCCGCCGCTCGTTGTAGCCGAGCTTGCCGGACGCGGCCGGTTTTGGCGGCTTGTCGGCGGCAGGCTTGGGTTCCTGCCTGGGTTTGGCGACGGCGACCGGCTCCGGCGCGGGTCGCTGACGCAGCCAGTCGCTGTAACCGCCGACGTATTCACGGATGCGGCCCTGGTCCTCGAATACCAGGCAACTGGTGATGACGTTGTCCAGAAAGGCCCGGTCGTGACTGACCAGCAGCAAGGTGCCGGCGAACTCCGACAGCAGTTCCTCCAGCAGTTCCAGGGTTTCCAGATCGAGATCGTTGGTCGGTTCGTCCATGACCAGCAGGTTGGCCGGCTGGCTGAACAGCCGCGCCAGCAACAGCCGATTGCGCTCGCCGCCGGACAGCGACTTGACCGGCGAGCGCGCCCGCTGGGCGCTGAACAGGAAATCGCCCAGATAGCCGATGACGTGGCGGCGCTGGCCGTTGATCTCAATGGCTTCCCGACCGCCAGCGACGCTGTCCAGCACGGTCTGCTCGGGGTCCAACCGCTCGCGCAACTGGTCGAAATAGGCGATTTCCAGCTTCGTCCCCCATTGCACCTGGCCGGCGTTCGGCGACAACCGCCCCAACAGTAAACCAAGCAGGGTACTCTTGCCGCAGCCATTCGGACCGATCAGGCCGATGCGATCCCCGCGCTGGATGCGCACCGAGAAATCGCGGATCAGCGGTTCGTCCCGCCAGGCGTAACTGACGTTCTTCGCCTCGATCACCAGCTTGCCGGAGGCTTCGGCCTGCTCCAGCTCGAAACTGGCCTTGCCGACCCGCTCGCGGCGCTGGCGGCGTTCCTCGCGCAAAGCCAGCAGCGCCCGGACCCGACCCTCGTTGCGGGTGCGGCGGGCCTTGATGCCCTGCCGAATCCACACTTCTTCTTGCGCCAGGTTCTTGTCGAACTTGGCGTTGTGACGGGCCTCGACCTCCAGCAGCGCCGTTTTTTTCTCCAGGAACGCCGCGTAATCGCCCGGCCACGAGGTCAGCGCGCCGCGATCCAGTTCCAGCAACCGGGTCGCCAGCCGTTGCAGCAGGGCGCGGTCGTGGGTGACGAACAGCAGCCCGCCGCGAAATTCCAGCAACTCCTCTTCCAGCCACTGGATGGTTTCCAGGTCGAGATGGTTGGTCGGCTCGTCCAGCAGCAGCAAATCCGGCTCGCGGACCAGCGCTCGCCCCAGCAACACCCGCCGCCGCCAGCCGCCCGACAGTTCCGCCAGCGGGGTATCGGCCGGCAATTGCAAACGGCTGAGTACGGTTTCGACCCGCTGCTGCCAGCGCCAGCCGTCGCGCGCTTCCAGCTCGTGCTGCAAATGTTCCATCCGCCGCATTTGCTCCGGCGTGTGGTCGTGCGTCAGTTGCGCCGCCGCCTCGTGATAGTTGGCCAACAGCGCCCCCAGCCCTTCCAGTCCGCCGGCGACGACCTCGAACACGGTGGCGGTGGTATCCGCCGGCAACTCCTGCGCCAGGGTGGCGACGCGCAAGCTGGGCTGACGCCAGATGTCGCCGCCGTCGGCGTGCAGTTCGTCGGCCAGCAAGCGCAGCAGGGTGGTCTTACCGGTGCCGTTGCGGCCGATCAGGCAGACCCGCTCGCCGGCGTCGAGTTGGAAACTGGCGCCGTCCAGCAGTTTTTCGGCGCCGAAGGCGATGGAGAGGTTGTCAATGCTTAATAATGACATTACGGGAATTTCCGTTATCCTCTTCCGAAATCACGCTGCCGGGAAAAATCGGCATCGTCGCCAACATCCGGCATATCGGCCAAAAGCGATTTCAACCCGTGCGGCGACACCATTTCTTCTTCCACAATAAGCAGAACTTCGATTCGGCGATGACGGAAGGCTTCGGGAATGGGGATAGTATCAGGTGCATCGTCATAAATTTGGCGAATGGCTTGCATGATTTTAACTCGCTTCTCAAAGGGATACTCACTCAATACTGCGCCATGTTTTCCACACGAAAAGCTTGATCTTCCTCAATGCGATTCCTGCTTTCGATGTAGCGCACGATCCAGAAACTCCCGTCGTCGCGCCGTTTGAGCATCACCGGCGGGCCATAGGTTTTGTGCGTGGCGACGACTTTCTCCAGAGTCTCATCGCTGTTTAGAAGATGCCCGCCCTTGGTTTCCAGCAGCAACACGCCGCCGCCGCGTGTCCGGTCTTTCACGCCGACGGCAAAGTCGGGAAAATAGCGGTCGCCGTCGGGAAGCACGATGCCGATGGACCACGGTTTGCGCGGCTCGTTGCGATGCCACCACAGCGCCGTTCCCGAGGTGTCGGCGTCGAGCAGTTCAGCGAACTTCCGTTCGTGTTCGTTCAGGTCTGGCGGCATAACGCCGTAGACATTCAGGCGGGACCGCTGCGCACCCGCAGCCATTTCCAAGTGCTCGGGCAGGTGCGCGGTTTCCATTGTTTTCTTGTTGAGCGCCGCGCTGGCTCGGGCCGCATCGCGCACCAGTTTGGGATAATTCGCCAAGATCAGATCCAGGGCATAGCGCAATTCTTCATCGGACAGCCCGATACCTTGGTGATCGTTGTATTCCAGCCGCAACCGCGACAGCAACATTTCCTCCAAGTCACGCGGGTGGTAATACTGCGCGTCAGTTAAAACGCGCTGCGCTCGACGCGCCAATTGCACACGGGACAGTTTCGCTTGCACTGTATCAACCACTTCATCATGGTGGCCGAAAATATCGGTGATCGTCTTGCGGGTGATTTTGACGCTCTTGCGCAATCCGGCGTTCAACACCTCCGCATTCAGCTTGAGATGCGCTCCAATCCCTTTGAGCAATTCGTCAGTGGAGAACGGCAGGCGTTCGGTTTGAAACTGGGTCGGCACTTTCGCACGCAACGGATGAAGCACATTGCCGGGTGAAGGCGTTGTAGATTGACGAGGCTCGCTTCGGTTTTGTCCGAGAGGCACATCGGGCAAGTGTGGAATAAAGTCGGGGAAAATCGGCGTGACGCCCAGGACTGATGGATCGCGCATCAGCGTCGCCGTGGACTCTGATTCGCCGCCGTCTGCGGGTTTCCAGACGGGCGGCGCATAGGGCTGCGGCAATAAGGCCGGTTGCCCATTCTTTATCACCTGAATCTGGGGTTCTCCGGCGATGCGCACCAGCATCGTATAAGGACTGATGCCCGACAGTTCGGTTTGAATGGCGTTGATTTTCTCGCCCGCGCCGATCAGACCGCCCTGGCTTTCCGCCTCGGCCAGGAAGACGTAACCGCAGCGCAATAACGCGGGCAGGGATTGATCCAGAACCTTGGATTGCAATCGGCGATGCACGCGCAGAATGCGCCCGACCACTTGAACGCCAAAATCGGTATCTTTGGCCCCGCGCATGGAGACGACGGTAAATGCGCGCGGCGCGTCGAATCCCAGCGCCACGGCCATTTTGAATAGCAACACTTCCTTGCTTTCGTCCAACGCCACCGCCAGCAAATCATCGTTCGGTTCGTCGGCGGTGTACCAGGCGATCACGTCTTCCGGGACGCCCAATTCCAGCAGGCGGGTTTTGGCGTCCTGAATAGCGGACGTGCCCGCGTTGCCCTTGTTGCCGACTTGGACCAGCATCAAGGGCGTGAGGTTGATTCCCATCTCCGCCAGTTGCTTCTTGATGGCGTTATGGGTGTGCCAGCCTTCCGCTAACGCAGTCGCGGGAATATCTGACAAGGTGGATTGGTCATTCTGGGCAAGATAGGCGATGCATTGCACGCCTTCCTTGATGAGGCCAGCGTCCACGGCGTCCTTGCGCGAAACGCGATGGCGATGCAGTTCGCCGATGCCCGCCGCTTTTCTGAATTTTTCCACGTCGGCGTCATTCGGCGTGGCGGTAATGAGCAAGGTGAAATCAGGGCGCATAACGTCCCGATAGAAGCGCACCGCTTCGGTGGCGTTGGCGCTGGTAAAACCGTGATGGGCTTCGTCCACCACGACGCCAATGCGGAAATCCGCTTGCCGCAAGCCGGGAATGAACTCATCCAGCGCCAGCGACAAATCGCCGCTGGTGCGCAGCTTGCGAGTATCGGCGTTGCGCGCCGCCACCGAGGCCCAGGTCGTCACGAACACATCGCCGCTTTGCGCGGAATAGGCCACGCGCTCACTGGCGAGATCGCGCACCCGCAAGCCGGGGAAATCCCGCTTTAATGCGCCCTTGGCCTGTTCCACCAGCGTTGAAAAGGGCGTAAACCAGAACCAGACGATCCTGGCGTTGTGGGGATGGTCGGGGCGGGCGAACGCTTCGGCAATCAAACCCGCCATCAGGGTTTTGCCGGCTCCGGTGGGCGCTTCCAGCAGCACGCAGCCGTTGAAGGCGCTGGCGGCGCGGTGGCTGTCCTCGTCCGCCGCTGCCTGCATCTGGCTTTCGGCATGGCGGAAGATGTCCAGCACGTTGTTGACCGCATCGCGTTGATAGCGTTTTGGCGTTGGGGCGCTCATGTCCGCGCTCCCAAACCGAAGCGATTGACCAGAAATTGGGGAATTGCTTGAAAGCTGGCCCGCTCGTCTTCGATATGCTGATTCAACCAGCCCGGTTGCCAGGAATAAACGATGGCGGTTCCGGTGTCACGAATGGACTGCTCCAGGATGCCGATGACGGTTTCGGAAACCTTGGGAACGTAGAGCATGATTCCGTTTTCGGTTTCGGCTTGCTGAACGGGGGCCGCCGCATCGAACGGCGTCAGCGTTTCGGTGTGGATGAGTTGCAGCGCCGTCCAGACTTGTTCGTGTTCGATTCGACTCAAGATCATTTCGGCGGGAATGCGGCGGGCGCGGAGATAGGCGAAACTGGCTCCGCGTGTTTTCAGCAGGTCGCCACCCAAGCCTGCTACCGCTTCGCCTTTCTTGTTGCGGTAGCCAGCGATCACCCGCCGCACTCGTTCGGCGCAGACATCGCGGCACAGATTTTTATCGGGCGCGTCGGCGGTCGCTTCGGTATTCGATACCAGAATGAAACGCCGGTTGCCACCGTCTTCCCGGTTGAGCTTCAGCACGGCGTGGGCGGTGGTGCCTGAACCGGCGAAGAAATCCAGGACCAGATCGCCGGGTTTCGTGGCGATGCGCAGGATGCGCTCGATCAAGCGAACGGGCTTTGGAGTGTCGAAAGCCGTTTGTGTGCCGAAAATGGATTGAATTTCCTTGCGGGCTTCATCGGTGTGACCAACTTCCTCATGCGGCCACCATGTCCAAGGAACAAGGCCATCTACTTCAAATAAATAACGAATAACACTCGGCTGTGCATTGTTATCCTTGCCCCAGTAGATGCGCCCAGCCTCCTTAAATTTTAGAAATTCTGATTCAACCATCGACCAACAACGTCCCTCTGGCGGTAGGTGTTTTTTTCCAGTAGGTGTAGTAATTTCGTACATCTGGTTGGGTCGATAACCTTGGGCGGTCATCGGCAACCCGCGCCATCTCTTGGTTGGATCGGTTTCGTTCGGATTATCCGGGTTGCGGTAGACCTTCGCTTGTTCTGGCGAAAGGGGAATGCGTCCGCGTTGCATTTTAAAAGTCGCTGGATCAAGTGAATACACAAACAAGTACTCATGTGCATCACCGATAGCTTCTCGATTTTCCCGCGAATATCGTTTCTGCCAAATACAATTGGCAATGAACTTAATTTCTCCAAAAACCCGATTCATCAACAACCCAAGATTAAAAACCTCGTTATCGTCGATAGAAACAAAAATCACCCCATCCTCGGCCAATAGCTCCTTTGCCAACTCCAACCGCCGATACATGAATTCCAGCCACTTGGAATGTTTGTAGGCGTCTTCCTTGTCGATAAAGCGGTCGTTGTAGATGAAATCCCGGTTGCCGGTGTTATAAGGTGGGTCGATGTAGATGCAATTGATCTTGCCGGCATGGGTCATGCGCAGAAAGCGCAGAGCGTCGAAGTTGTCGCCTTCGATGATGAGATTACGAAACGGCGCTTCACCACAAGACAGGCCAGCATCGAAATCCAGCGCCACGAAATCATCGTTGATCGCTTTTTCATGCTCGATTTCATCGCGCTCCCACACCAAACCGAACTTGGGCTTGCGGTCGCGTTCGCGCAGCAGGCGGATCAATTCTTCGCGGGTGTAATCGTCGTAGCGGTCAGTCATGCGTTCCTAAGTCGTGCAATCAGCTTGGAGCAGTTTTTCTTTATGTTCAGATAGCTTTCGATACAGCTCAGTCTGATGAGTATATTTATAGTTCTGACTTTTCAGATACTCTATATACTTTTGAGGATCATGAGAAAACTCCTCGGAAACAAAATGACGTATGGTTCTAATTTCTTTAATCGCTTCATCATTCATGGTTCTTGCCTCATCAGTTGCAAAGGGGTAACCAATTCTGGAACATGTAAGCCCAGCAAGGCGTTGATCCTTCTAATATGCGCAAATTTGTTAGCATTCGCTATATTCTGACAATTCCACGTTAACAGATAATCGCATTTGTGAAACGACGCTAAAGCAAGATGCAAAGCATCTCCCACCGGGTCTTTCGGCATCACATGATGCGCAACATAAATTTTAACAATCTCGGCAATCTCATCGGTCGGTATAATTTGATATGTCTCCGGGACTGCGATCACAGTCCCGAAAACAGCGTTATTCAATGCCGCTCACAGCGCCGCCCGGCGGGCGATGCCCTTGGGCTTGCGTTTCTTGAGCCGCTGGGCTTCCTTCTGCCGCCGTTCCGCCAGTTCGATCAGGATCTGCTGTGAACTGCGCGGATCATCGCCCTCGCCCGGCATTCGCTGGATATAGCTTCCATCCGCTTGCATGTCCCAGGCGCCGCGTCGGTCGTTGAGCTGCACCTCCAGAATCTGCTTCAATTCCCGTTGCAACTCCGGCGTATCCACCGGCGTCACCACCTCGACCCGGCTTTCCAGATTGCGCTTCATGCAGTCCGCCGAACCGATGAAATACTCCTCGGACCCGCTGTTGAGGAAATAGAAAATCCGGGTGTGCTCCAGAAACCGACCGACGATGCTGATCACTCGCACGGTCTCCGACAATCCCGGAATGCCTGGCCGCAGCCGGCAGGTATCGCGCACGATCAAATCCACCTTGACCCCGGCCTGCGCCGCCCGATACAGCGCCACCGTAATGTCCTTGTCCTCCAAGGCGTTCATCTTGAACTGAATCAGCGCCGGCTTGCCGGCCCTGACGTGACCGATCTCCCGCTCGATCTTCGCCAGCAACGCCGGTTTCAACACCTTCGGCGCCGGCAGCAACTTCCGGTAGTTGCGCTTGGGGACGTAACCCGTCGTCAGATAGTTGAACAGCTCGGTTAAATCTTCGCCAATCGCCGGATCGCAGGTCAGCAAGCCCAGATCGCAGTACATTCGGGCGGTGCCGGCGTGATAGTTGCCGGTGCCGATGTGGGCATAACGGCGCAGGCCGTTGAAATCGCGCCGCACCACCAGAATCACCTTGCTGTGGGTCTTCAGTCCCACCACGCCATAAGTGACATGGATGCCGGCTTCCTCCAACCGGTTGGCCCAGCGGATATTCGCGGCTTCATCAAAGCGCGCCTTCAACTCCACGACCACCGTCACCTGCTTGCCGTCCTGTGCGGCGTCAATCAGGTATTCGATGATCTTGGAATCCGCCGAGGTGCGATACAGGGTCATCTTGATCGCCAGCACTTTTGGATCGTCGCTGGCCTCCAGCACGAACCGCTCCACCGAGGTCGCGAACGACTCATACGGGTGCTGCATCAGGATCGGCCCGTTGTCGCGGATGATGTGAAAAATGCTGCGCCGGTCACTCAGTTTGGGATGGTCGAGCGGGTGATGCGACGGATCGTGCAGATCGGGCCGGTTGATGCCGACGATCTGAAACAGATCGCGCAGCGCCATCATTCCGTCCACCTCGAAGACCTCGGTGGCTTCCTCCAGCCCCAGCTCGGCGGCCAACATCCCGCGGTGGATCGGGTCCATGTGTTTTTCCACTTCCAGCCGGACAATGGATGCGAACCGGCGCTCGCGCAGCTCGGTCTCGATCATGTGCAGCAGATCGTCGGCCTGATCCTCGTCGCGTTCGGCGATGGCGTTGCGGGTGACCCGGAACAGCTCGCAACCCTCCACCACCATGCCCGGAAACAGCAAATCGAGGTTGTTGGCGATCACTTCCTCCAGCGGCACGTACAACTCCTCGTCGCCGACCTTGAGGAAGCGGGCGATCCCGGAACCGACCGGCACCTTGATCCGCGCCAGCCCGCTGGATTCGTCGTTGGAATAGCGCACCGTCACCAACAGATTGAGCGACAGGTTGGACAAGAACGGGAACGGGTGCGCCGGGTCCATGGTCTGCGGCGTGACCAGCGGGAAGATATTGCGCCAGTAATACTCCCGCATCTGCTTGCGTTGGGCATCGGTCAGCCGCCGGTGGCTGCGCAGCACGATGCCCTGCGCTTTCAGCAACTGGTGCAGGTGCGAAGCCAGCACCCGCTGCTGCTCCACGATGTCGCGCACCACCACCAGGCATTCTCTCAACTGCTGCTCCGGGCTGCGGCCGTCCACCGTCAGCTCCCGCACCCGTGCCCCGATCTGCTGTTTGAGGCCGCCGATGCGCTTCATGAAAAACTCATCCAGATTGGAGCTGACGATGGCCATGAACTTCACCCGCTCCAGCAGCGGTGTGCGCTCGTCCTGCGCCTCGTGCAGCACCCGCCGGTTGAACGCCAGCCAGGTCAGCTCGCGGTTTAGATACCATTCGGGTGCGTCGGGATTGATCGCCGGCGGATTTTCCGGAGCGACGACTTCCACGACCGCCCGCTGATCGTGCTTGTGGCGACTGCCGCGCGACCTGGGTTCGGCAACTTCGGCAACTTCGGCAACTTCGGCGCCTTGAACGGAACTCTCGGCTTGTTCGGTCATCATTACCGCACCTTTGAATGGCTTTTAGATGGCTTTTAATCAGTTCGTGATGGCTTCGACCCGCCGGCCAGCGCCGCTTCCAACCGCTCGCACAGCGTCCGCAACACTTCGATTCGTGCATGGCGCTTATCGTTCGCCGCGATCAGCGTCCACGGCGCCTGGCGGGTGCTGGTGTGTTCCACCATGTCGTTGACCGCCAGCTCATAGCTCGCCCAGCGCTCGCGGTTGCGCCAATCCTCGGCGGTCAGCTTCCAGGCCTTGTAGGCAATCTGCTCGCGTTCCTGGAATCGCCGCAATTGCTCCTCCAGGGTGATATGCAGCCAGAATTTCAGCACCACGATGCCGCTCTCGACCAACTGCGCCTCGAAATCGTTGATCTCGGCATAGGCGCGCTGCCATTCGCGGGTGCGGGCAAAGCCCTCGATCCGCTCCACCAGCACCCGCCCGTACCAGCTCCGGTCGTAGATGGTGACGTAGCCGGCACGCGGCAAATGTCGCCAGAACCGCCACAGGTAATTGTGGGCGGCCTCCTCGTCGGTGGGCGCGGCGATCTGGATCACCTGATAGTCGCGGGCATCCAGCGCGGCGGTGATGCGGCGGATACCGCCACCCTTGCCGGCGGCGTCCCAGCCCTCGAACACCAGCAGGGTCGAAACCTTGCGCTCGCGAGCGGTGCGCTGCAACTGGTTCAGCTTAGCCTGATAACGTTTCAAACTGGCGTCATAGTCGTCCTTGGCCAAGGTCTTGCTCAGGTCCAGCCGAGACAGGATGGTGACCGGCGGCGATTCGTTGCCGATCTCCGGTGTCGATGGGCTGGCCGGGCGAACGGCGGTTTCGCCGTTGCCGCCGGCCAACTGGGTTCCGGCTTCTTCCAGCCGAAAGCGAATGGCATCGCGGATGGCGGTCGCCACGGTGACGCCGCGGTAGCGCTCGTCGTAGCCCTCGACGATTTTCCACGGCGCCAGCCCGGTGCTGGTCTTCATCAAGGTACGCTCGGCGGCGGCGATGAACTGGTCGTACATTTCCCAGTGTCGCCAGTCGCGCTTGGAAATCTGCCAATGCAGCAGCGGGTTCTTTTCCAGCTTGCGCAGCCGCTCCTTCTGAGCGTCCTTCGACAGGTGCATCCAGAACTTCAGAATCAGCGCGCCGTCGTCGGCCAGGGTCTTCTCGAAGGTCTTGATCCGCTCCAGCCGCTCGTCGAATTCGGCCAGACCGATATGACCGTAGACGCGATCGAGAATCGGCATCGAATACCAGGAACTCAGAAATAGCGCTATCCGGCCCTTGGGCGGCAACTCCCGCCAGAACCGCCAGTATTCGGGCCGATCACGCTCCTCGTCGGACGGCTCGCCGAAAGCGCGGGTGATCAGCCAGCGCGAATCCATCCACTCGTGCAGCTTGTTGACCGTCTCGCTCTTGCCGGCGCCGTCCACGCCGGCGAACACCACGATGACTGGGAATTTGGCGTTTTGCAGCTCCATCTGCATCATCAACAAATCCTCCCGCAGTTGCGGAACCTGTTGGTGATAATCTTCCTTGGACAGCTTGCGTTGCAGTTCAGCGGTTCTGAACATCAAGGATCCTCGTGCGGGTGGGTTGGGAAATGCGCGGGATTGGGTCGCCAGGTCGGTTGTGATTGGGCGGTTTGTGCTCTAATCTTAGTCGGGTTGACCGACAGACGCTCGACGCTCCCGCTGGAATTCGGACGGTCCCCGACCGTCCTTCACAGCAACCGGGCTTAACGCAATAACGAGGAGAACCCCCCATGAAGTGGCGGCTCTTGGCCGGTCTGGTCCCAATAACGCTCGTACTGGCCGGACCAGTTCAGGCGGATATCTACGCCTTCGTGGACGGCAACGGGGTACGGCATCTCAGCAACGTCCCCAACGATCCCCGCTACAAACTGGTGATGCGCACGCCGGCCTACCGCAAGGAATCCTCTCAGGTTTCCAGCTTCGCCCCGACCAATCTATACAGTCCCGGCGTCACCACCTTTAACCCGCGAGGCTACACCCCGAGCAACTACGGCCCGAGAGTCGCGCGCGCCCGCCCGGCCCGGGTCAACGAAGGCAACCGCCAGCGCTTCACCCCCGATGTCAACCGCATCGCGGCGCAGTATCGTCTCGAACCGGCGTTGCTGCACGCCGTCATCAGCGCCGAATCCGCCTACAACCCCTGGGCCGTGTCTCCCAAGGGCGCCATGGGAATGATGCAGTTGATGCCGGGCACCGCCGATCGGTTCGGAGTTGGCAACCCCTACGACCCAATCGCCAACATGCACGGCGGCGCCCGCTATCTGCGCTGGCTGCTCGACCAGTTCAACGATCCCCGGCTGGCGGTGGCCGCCTACAACGCCGGCGAGGGCGCGGTGCAGCGCTACGGCAACCAGATCCCCCCCTACCGGGAAACCCAGAACTACGTGGTCAAGGTTCTGGACTACTACCAACAATACCGGACCGGCGGCGGCCTGTACACCGCCGGCCTGAGCGGCGGGAGTCCGCTGGCGATGAACGGCGGCTACGGCAACGGCGGCTACGGCAACGGCGGCTACGGCAACGGTAGCTACGGCAACGGCGGCTACGGCAACGGCGGCTACGGCAACGGCGGCTACCCGAGGAGCAGACCCGGCGTGATCGTGATCACCCCGCGCAAGGGCAACCGGCCCGCCAGCTTGACCAATGTTCCCGGTCAATTTGGTTCGACTTCGCTACCGAGTACCTATCTGCAACCGACCAGCGGCCGGATCATCGCCGGCGCCAGCGGCTCCAGCCGGCCCCCGGTCCGGATCAGCCTGCCTGCCCGCTCCGCCCAACCCGGCGGTGCCTCGCTGTTCGCGGGCAACGACAAGTAATCGAGGCATGAACCCGCGCCGTTCCCCGCGTGGATCTCGTTATCTGAATCCAGCCGAACCCTCCGGCATTTTCCGGCGGCATCAGCCGCAAGGCTGGTGGGGTTCGTTGCTGGTTGTCGCCCTTGCCATCGGCATCAGCGGCGATGTGGCTGCGACGGAATCGCTGCCGGCCTGGCGTGAAGCGTTCCCGATCGCCGACCAATCGCTGCGCGACGGCGCCGCCGTGGACCTCACCGCGCTGCGGGCCTATCCGCTCTATCCCTACCTGCGCTACCAGGAACTCACCCGCCGCTTGCCGGAACTGCCCGCCACCGAAGTCCGGGATTTCCTGCAAAGCTACGCCGATTCGCCCCTGGCCGCCCGGCTACGCGGCGCCTGGTTGCGCCAGCTCGCCGCGGCGCGGCGCTGGGACGATTATCTGCGGGACGCCACGCCTACCCGCGATGCCGAACTCGAATGCTGGCGGCGGCAGGCCCTGCTCCATACCGGTCAGGGTGAAGCGGCGTTGCGCGACTTCGCCACGTTTTGGTTGCGCGGCGCGACGCTGCCCGCCGCCTGCGATCTGGTGATTGCGGCCTGGCGCGTTCGGGGTGATCTCACCCCGGCGCTGCTCTGGCAGCGGTTCGCGCTGGCGATGGACGGCAACCAGCCGGCGCTGGCGCAAGTCTTGCGCGCGGCCATGCCCACAGCCGACCAGACCCTGGCTGATACCTGGCTAAGCGTTGCCGGGGATCCGCGGCTGGTCCTGGACCCCGGTCGTTTCGATGTCAACGACCCGCGTACCGCGCCGATCCTGAGCGATGGGCTGGAACGCTGGGGCAAGCGCGACGCGCTCGAAGCGGCGGCGGCCCTGGATACCCTCAAGGCGCGCGCCCCGTCCCTCGCCCCCCGGTTGGCGGAGACGGAACGGCGGCTGGCGCTGTGGATCGCCAGCGACTATCACCCGAGCGCGCTGGCGCGGCTGGCGACCCTGCCGGATGCCGTGGTGGATCGCGACGTGGCGGAATGGCGGGTGCGAGTCTGTTTGCAACAAGGTGACTGGAACGCGGCCCTGGGCTGGCTGGACCGGCTGCCCGCGCCGGAACGGGACAGCCCGCGCTGGCAATACTGGCGCGGCCGGGCGCTGGAGACGCTGGGCCAGAGCGAGGAAGCTCGACAGGCATACCGGCGCATCGCCGGCCAGCGGGATTATCACGGCTTCCTGGCCGCCGACCGGATCGGTGCGCCCTACGCCATCGCCAACATCCCGCTGGCGGTCCCGGCGACCGAACTGGAGGGGCTGTTGACCCGCTCCCCCGCCTTGCGGCGCGCTCAAGAGCTGTACATTCTCGGACGGGAACCGGACGCCGACGCCGAATGGCGGCAAGCCACCCAGGCGTTCGACCGTCAGGCGCTACGCCAAGCCGCGGTGCTGGCTCAACGCTGGGATTGGCATGCGCAGGCCATCGCCACGATTTCACGGGCCGAACACTGGGACGATCTGGATCTGCGGTTCCCGCTACCCTATCGGGAGGAAGTGGTGAACCAGGCCCGCGCCGGCGCGCTGGACCCCACTTGGGTCTATGCCGTCATCCGGCAGGAAAGCGGCTTTCGGCCCACCGCCCGTTCGCCGGTTGGGGCGCTGGGGCTGATGCAGATCATGCCCGCCACCGGCCGGCAGATCGCCCGTGAACTGCGGGACGCTTCGGCCGACGATCCGCCCCTGCTGCAACCCGACATCAACATCCGCTACGGTGTTCACTACCTGCGGCGGATGTTGGAACGCCTGCAGGACAACCCGGTTTTGGCCACCGCCGCCTACAACGCCGGTCCCAACAAGGTCGCGCGCTGGCTGCCGGCCCGCGTCGCCGTGCCGGCCGACGTCTGGGCGGAAACCATCCCTTATCGCGAAACCCGGGCCTACGTGCAGCGAGTGATGGAATATGCCGCCATTTACCAGCGCCGCCTGGGTTCGCCGGAGCCGGAACTCACTCTCGGCGCCCGGATGAAGCCGGTGTTGCCGGAAGGCGCAAGGCACGATGGCTAAAAAGCTGTCCAAAAACCACCCATTGATTTTCCAGAAAAATTTGATGCGGAGCCGGCTTCCAGCCAGCTTGATGGGCTAAGAACCGGCTGAAAGCCCCAGATTCCAAGCCATGCGGATCAAAGGGTTGGTTTTTGTATAGCCTTCAAGCGGTTTTGCCCCAGCGGTAAATGCACAATCTCCCATCCTTAATCCTTGAGTTGCATCCCTCGCGGCTTTTGCTGGTCGGCAGCGGTATCGGTCATCTGCTGGCCGGCGTCGCCGTGGTTGTTTGCAGTCTTCCGATAGGGGTCAAGGCGGGATTGATCGCCGGCATCGTGCTGGCGCTGGTTAGGTTCGGATGGCAATACGGCTATCGGGCGGGGCGCGATTTCGTCGCGCGCCTCGAACTGCTGGACGGGCGCTGGCGGCTGGAAACGGGCGCTGGAACGCTTCATCGCGCCGAGTTGACCGGCGGTTACGCCCATCCCGGCATCGTCATTCTGAACTTCCGGCTGGAGACCGGCGGACGACGGTCGCTGGTGTTGTTGCCCGATGCCGCCGAGGCCGAGGCGTTGCGGCGGTTGCGGGTCTGGTTGCGCGCCCGGCGGGATGAGGATGAGGCGGATCAGCCATGAAAGCAGACGGTAATCGGCCATTTACCCCCCACATCCTTAACCCAGGGTGGCCGGGGCGTGGCCAGCCCGCTCGACGCGACTTGAAGGAATCCCCATGCCCGACGCCATGTTGATCGCCGGCGTGGACGAAGTGGGACGCGGCCCGCTGGCCGGTCCCGTCGTCGCCGCCGCCGTCATTCTCGATCCCGCCCGCCCGATTAGGGGCCTGGCCGATTCCAAAAAGCTCAGCGCTACTCGGCGCGAGCAACTGGCGGCGGAAATCCGCGCGAAGGCGCTGGCCTGGGCGCTGGGTCGGGCCGAAGTCGCCGAGATCGACCGGATCAACATCCTGCAAGCCGCGCTGCTGGCGATGCAACGAGCGGTGGCGGCTTTAAGCATCGTTCCAGAAAAGGCGCTGGTGGACGGTAACCGTTGCCCGGTGTTGGCCTGCCCCTGCGAGGCCATCGTCAAGGGCGACGCTACAATCCCCGCGATTAGCGCCGCGTCGATTTTGGCCAAGGTGGCGCGAGACGCCGAACTGTGCAAACTACACGACCGCTATCCGCACTACGGTTTCGCCCGCCACAAAGGCTATCCCACCGCCACGCACCGGGAAGCCCTGCGCCGCCATGGTCCCTGCCCGGAACATCGCCGCTCCTTCGCGCCCGTCGCCGCCATGCTGCAAACCTTCTTCCAGGAGTGACCATGCCCGCGAATTTCGTCCATCTGCGCCTGCATACCGAATATTCGCTGGTGGACGGGCTAATCCGCATCAAGAGTCTGGTCAAGCAGGTCGCCGCCGCCGGGATGCCCGCCGTTGCGGTCACCGACATGAGCAACCTGTTTGCCCTGATCAAGTTCTACAAGGCCGCGCTCGGGGCTGGAATCAAGCCCATCGCCGGGGTGGAAGCCTGGGTGCGGCGACAGGGCGAACCGACCCGGCTGGTGCTGCTGTGCCAGAACCTGACCGGTTACCGTCACCTGACCCGGCTGGTCAGCCGCGGCTATCTGGAAGGCCAGCAGCGGGGCGTGCCAGTGCTCGATTACGCCTGGTTGCACGGCAACACCGAGGGCTTGATCGCCCTGTCCGGCGGCCGCGAGGGCGAAATCGGCCAGGCGTTGCTGAACGACCGGCTCGACCAGGCCCAAACCTGGCTGATGGACTGGCGGCAACTATTCCCGGAGCGGTTCTATCTGGAAGTGCAGCGCACCGGCCGGCCCCAGGAGGAGGAGTATCTGGAAGCCGTCGTCGTTTTGGCGGCGGCCACCGGAACGCCGGTGGTGGCGACCAACGAGGTCTGCTTCCTTCAGCGCGAGGATTTCGAGGCGCACGAAGCGCGGGTATGCATCCACGATGGCGCAACGCTGGACGATCCGCGTCGGCCACGCCGCTACGGCGAGCAGCAGTATTTACGCACGCCGATGGAAATGGCCGAACTGTTCGCCGATTTGCCGGAGGCGCTGGACAACAGCGTCGAGATCGCCCGCCGCTGCAATCTGCGCCTGGAACTGGGCAAGAACGTGCTGCCGGATTTTCCGGCGCCGGCGGGCATGACCGTCGCCGCCTATTTTTCCACCCAGGCCCGCGATGGACTGGAACAGCGGTTGGCGCGGCTGTTCGCTCTCGCCGCCCCTGATTTCGTCGCCCGCCGCCGGCCCTACGACGAACGGCTGGAGGTGGAGCTGAAGGTCATCATCCAGATGGGCTTCCCCGGCTATTTCCTGATCGTCGCCGACTTCATCCGCTGGGCGCGCGAGCACGGGGTGCCGGTTGGGCCGGGCCGCGGCTCCGGCGCGGGTTCGCTGGTCGCCTACGCGCTCGGCATCACCGATCTGGACCCGCTGGCCTACGACTTGCTGTTCGAGCGCTTCCTGAATCCCGAACGGGTCTCCATGCCGGATTTCGACATCGATTTCTGCATGGAAGGCCGCGACAAGGTGATCGAGTACGTCGCGCAGCGCTACGGCCGCGACCGGGTCTCGCAAATCGCCACCCACGGCAGCATGGCGGCGAAGGCGGTGGTGCGCGATGTGGGGCGGGTGCTGGGTCATCCCTACGGCTTTGTCGACCGCATCGCCAAGCTGATTCCGTTCGAACTGGGCATCACCCTGGACAAGGCCATCGAGCAGGAAGCGGAGTTGCGCCGGCTGTATGAAAACGACGAGGAGGTGCGGGCGCTAATCGACCTGGCCCGCAAGCTGGAGGGATTGGCGCGCAACGTCGGCAAGCACGCCGGCGGGGTGGTGATCGCGCCCACCAGCCTGACCGATTTCTCGCCGCTGTATTGCGAGGAAGGCGAACAGAGCCTGGTCACCCAGTTCGACAAGGACGATGTGGAAGCGGCCGGGTTGGTGAAGTTTGACTTCCTGGGCCTGCGGACGCTGACCATTATTGATTGGGCGGTGCAGACCATCAATCGCCAGCGGGCGGTGGTGGGCGAGCCGCCGCAGGAGATCGCCACGATTCCGCTGGACGACGCGGAAACGTTCAGCCTGCTCAAGCGCTATCAGACCACCGCCGTATTCCAGTTGGAATCCAGCGGCATGAAGGACCTGATCCGTCGCCTGCAACCGGACTGCTTCGAGGAGATCGTGGCGTTGGTGGCGCTGTTCCGCCCTGGGCCGCTGCAATCGGGCATGGTGGACGATTTCATCGACCGCAAGCATGGCCGCGCCCGCATTGAATACCCTCATCCAACCCTGGCGACCATTCTCAAGCCGACCTATGGCGTCATCCTCTATCAGGAACAGGTGATGCAGATCGCCCAGGTGCTGGCCGGATACACGCTTGGCGGGGCGGATTTGCTGAGGAGGGCGATGGGCAAGAAGGACGCCGAGAAGATGGCCAAGGAACGGGCGGGGTTTGTGAAAGGCGCGATGAATCGTGGGGTCGAGCCGGAAACTGCATCTTACATATTTGATTTAATAGATAAATTTGCGGGGTATGGTTTCAACAAGTCCCACAGCGCCGCTTACGCTCTGGTGTCCTACCAGACCGCTTGGCTGAAGGCGCATTATCCGGCGGCGTTCATGGCGGCGGTGCTGTCCTCGGACATGGACAAGACCGACAAGGTGGTGGTGTTCATCGAGGAATGCCGCCGCATGAATCTCAAGATCGCGTCGCCAGACATCAATGTTTCCGAATATCGCTTCACGGTGGGTGCGCCCGGCGAGATCCGCTATGGCCTGGGTGCGATCAAGGGTATTGGTGAAGCCGCTATTGAGGGGCTGGTGGAGGAACGGCGGAGGGGTGGGCCGTACCGCGATCTGTTCGACCTGTGCCAGCGGGTGGATTTGCGCAAGCTCAACCGCCGGGTGCTGGAATCGCTGATTCGTTCCGGGGCGTTCGATGCGCTCGGCACCAACCGGGCGACGCTGGCGGCGCAGTTGCCGGAGGCGCTGCAACTGGCCGAACAGCATTCCCGCAATGCCGCCGCCGGCCAGAACGATCTGTTCGGACTGGCCGCCGCCGTCGAGAAAACCCCGGCCCGGCCGCTGCATATCGCCAAGGTTCCCGAGTGGGGCGAGGAGGAGCGGCTGCGCGGCGAGAAGGAAACGCTCGGCATTTATCTGACCGGCCATCCCATCAGCCGGGTGGCGGCGGAACTGGCCGCGCTCCATACGACCCGACTGCACGATCTGACCGAGAACGGCGGAACCCTGCGCCGGGGTAACGACCGCTCGGTGCTGATCGCCGGGCTGGTGGTGAGCCTGCGCACCCGCAACGCCAATCGAGGCGGGCGGATCGCCTTCGTGACTCTGGACGACGGCGGCGGGCGGATCGAGGTCCGCATTTTCCCCGAGGTATACGAGCGGCACCGGCAACTGATCGTCGAGGACGCCATTCTGCTGGCGCACGGGACGCTGGGCTGGGACGAGTTCAACCAGACCACGCGCTTGAACGTCGAGCGGGTGCTGGATCTGGATGGGGCGCGCGCCGAATACGCCCGCCGACTCCTGTTGCGGTTGGACGCCCGCCAGTGCGAGGCGGGCGTACCGAGGCAACTGGCGAGCGTGCTGGCCGAACACCGCGCCGATGGCCGTTGCGCGGTGTGGGTGGAATACGTCGGCGCCGGCGCGCGGGTGGAACTGGCATTCGGCCAGCACTGGCGGGTCAAGCCCAGCGAGGCGTTGCTTAAACGATTGCGGGAGCTGGCCGGCGCGGAGGCGGTGCAACTGCGATACGAGCAGCAGGCGAGTGTGGACCGGAACAACTTGGCATGAACGGAGCAACCCGCGAGCGGTCTACCGACCCGGCGAGGTCTGTCGGCTGCTGCGAATCAGCCCGACTACGCTACGCTTAAAAATTGAAATGATCTGGATCCGGCCCAATGCGCTTCCCTTTATCCAAAGCATCCAGCGCTTTCATGTCTTCCGACGCAAGCTCAAAATCAAAGATATGAGCGTTCTCTGCGATACGATGGGCATGGGTTGATTTGGGAATCGTAATCACTTCATGCTGCAAATCCCAACGCAGAACAATTTGCGCGGGTGTTTTGTGATATTTCTTAGCCAAGTCTTGCACCGCTTGCTCACGGGCTATCCGACCTTGCATTAAAGGACTCCAAGCTTCCAGTTGTATCGTGTGGGTTTGGCAAAATTTCAACAGCTCCGGTTGAACCAGAAACGGATGGAACTCTACCTGATTGACAGCCGGAATGATTTTGGCATCACGCAAAATGTCTTCAAGGTGGCCCACCAGGAAATTACTGACGCCAATCGCTTTGATGCGACCGCTTTGATAAATCTCTTCGAGCTTCTTCCACGTCTCTTGATAATAACCGTTTACCGGCCAATGGATCAGATATAAATCCACATACTCTGTCCCTAAACGTCTCAGGCTTTCCTCGAAGGCTTCCTGTATGCGCCGCCCGCGCTGATCTTCATTCCACACCTTGGTCGTCAAAAAGATCTCCTCACGCGGGATACCACTCTCCTGGATGGCCTTGCCAACACCGCTTTCATTCCCATAAATAGACGCTGTATCAATACTACGATAGCCGATTTCCAGTGCGTACCTCACTGCATTTTCCGCTTCCTTGCCATCGTTAATCTGAAAAACGCCAAACCCCAACCAAGGCATTTTAATTCCGTTATTTAATAAAGCGCGATCTTGTATCTTATTAATCATCTTCAAAATCTCCTTTAGAATGAATGCGTCTGACGTAAAGGTAAGCGGCAGGATAAAAGTGCAGCTTTTGGACTGTCCGACTCGACCGTTTGGTTGGGCTGTTTTTTGCTCATAATCGTGGTCTGTTCTCTATTGTCTCCTATTGTCCTCTACAGGAAGGCCGGGCCTATAGCGCTCCTACACAGGTTGTGGAATTTCCCCTCCTTGGATAAGGAGGGGTGGCGCGTAGCGCCGGGGTGGTTCGAAGCGGCGATTCCACAAATCAAATAGGAGCGCTATAGCCGCCGCCTGAGA
>JBATNZ010000064.1:0-30287 GCA_049290615.1 Candidatus Contendibacter sp. | reverse complement strand
CCCGCCGCCCGCGCCGCCCGCGTGCTCCGGGACTCTCTTCCTCGGTTTCGGGCGCGGCAGCCACGTCCTCCTCGGCATCCCCGACCAGAACCGCCGCGGGTCTGGCCACCGGCGGGGATTCGGGCCGCAAATCCTCGGCCGGGGATGGGATCGCGGCGGCCACCGGTTTGGGGACAATTGACGCAGCGGCGGGTTTGGCGTCCGGCGCTTCCATGGCGGACTCCGTCTCGGGGCGCCGTCCGGGTCGGTCGCGGCGATGCCGGTCCGGTTTGGCCGGGCGCGTCCCCGTTCGGACAGGCCGTTCGTCCTTGGGTTGTTGCTGCGGGGGTTGCCCGAACAAATTGCTCCACAGCCAGCCAAAGAAGCTGGGATTGACCTCGGGCTTGGGGGTCGGCGCGGGTGGAGTCGGGGCTGGCGTGGACGGCGCGACGCCCTTGACCACCGGTTCATCGTCCGTGCTCCGCGCCGCCGGGCTGGCTTTCGCCTCGAGCGGTTCCTCGTAGTCCTCGGCCAGCGTGTAGGATCGGAGTTGATCTTCCGTCAGTTCATCCATCCGCAGCCGATTCAGCTTGAAGTGCGGCGTGTCCAGCGATTCGTTCGGAATCAGCAGGACACCGACCCGATGGCGCTGTTCGATAACGCGGATCGCCTCGCGCTTTTCGTTGAGCAGGAAGGTTGCCACCTTGACCGGCAACTGGACCACGACCCGACCGGTTCGGTCCTTCATCGCCTCTTCCTGGATCAGCCGCAGCACGCTCAGCGCCAGCGAATCGATGTTGCGGATGGTGCCCTGACCGTTGCAGCGCGGGCAGATCATGTGGCTGGCTTCGTCCAGCGACGGACTCAGCCGTTGCCGCGACATCTCCAGCAGACCGAAACGGGAGATGCGGCCGACCTGTACCCGGGCGCGGTCCATTTTCAGCGCCTCGCGTAGCCGGGTTTCCACTTCGCGCTGGTTGCGGGCGATGTTCATGTCGATGAAGTCGATGACCACCAGCCCGCCCAGGTCGCGCAGCCGCAGTTGCCGGGCCACTTCATCGGCGGCTTCCAGATTGGTGGTGAGCGCGGTTTCCTCGATGTCGGCACCCTTGGTGGCGCGGGCCGAGTTGATGTCGATGGAGACCAGCGCCTCGGTATAGTCGATCACGATCCCGCCACCGGAGGGCAGGCTGACTTCGCGCTGGTAGGCGGTCTCGATCTGGGATTCAATCTGGAAGCGGGTGAACAGCGGGATGCTGTCCTGATACAGCTTGAGCTTGTTCAGGTTCTGCGGCATCACCTGCTGCATGAAATCCTGGGCCTGCCGGTGAACGGCGGGATTGTCCACCAGGATTTCGCCGATGTCGGCGCGCAGGTAATCGCGCAGGGCGCGGATGATGATGTTGCTTTCCTGATAGATCAGGAACGGCGCTTTCTTCTGGGGCAAGGCGGTTTCAATGGCTTTCCACAGGTGCAGCAGGTAATCCATGTCCCACTGCAATTCCTCCTGCGAGCGGCCTACCCCGGCGGTGCGCACGATCAGGCCCATGCCGTCGGGGATGTCGAGGCTGCTCATCACTTCGCGGATTTCCTGGCGATCCTCGCCCTCGATTCGCCGCGACACCCCGCCGGCGCGCGGGTTGTTGGGCATCAGCACCAGATAGCGCCCGGCCAGGCTGATGAAGGTGGTCAGCGCCGCGCCCTTGTTGCCGCGCTCCTCCTTTTCCACCTGCACCATGATCTCCTGGCCTTCGCGGATCGCTTCGCGGATGCTGGGGCGACCGCCCTCGGCGGCGTGGGGATCGAAGTAGCTGCGGTTGATTTCCTTGAACGGCAGGAAACCGTGCCGGTCGGCGCCGTATTCCACGAACGCCGCTTCCAACCCCGGCTCGATGCGGGTGACGCGGCCCTTGTAGACGTTGGATTTTTTCTGTTCCCGCGCGGGGGTTTCGATGTCGAGGTCGTAGAGCTTCTGGCCGTCCACGAGGGCCACGCGCAACTCTTCCTGCTGAGTTGCATTGATCAGCATGCGTTTCATGATGAGATTCCCTGCGCTCGACCATCACCGACGGTAACGCGGTGGTTGTCGCCGAGGCGTCGCCAGGATGGGAAATGGCCCGGAGGATGGAGATCCAAAACGTCGGGCAAACCCAAAATACGCCGCGGAAAGCGTGACCAGTCGGCTGGGAGCGCGGTCAAGAGCCGCTCAAGGAAGGTAGGGTCGAGCAGCGGACAAACCCGTTAGACCAACCCCGCCCGCCGGTTGACTGGCGCGCGGGTACGAAAACCGATATGGTGTATTGATCCAGTTTCGCCGGCCTTTTGCGGCCCATCGGCGACAACGCCCGCAACTATAACAGTCCGATTACCGCGCTTCAAACTCATGACTGCTTCTCTTTCCCCGCCTGGCGTTCGCCATCTGGAAATCGCCGCCAATCATGCCGGCCAGCGCCTTGACAATTTCCTGCTGCGCGAACTCAAGGGCGCGCCCAAAAGCCTGATCTATCGCATCCTGCGCACCGGTGAGGTGCGGCTGAACGGCGGGCGGGTCCAGCCGGATCGCCGCTTGCAAACCGGCGATGTGCTGCGCATTCCACCGGTGCGGCTGGGCGAGCGGGACGAGCGACCGTTCCGACCGCCGCCCGGACTGGCGGAACGGTTGCGGGCGGCGGTGTTGTACGAGGATCGCGATCTGCTGGTGCTCGACAAGCCCGCCGGGCTGGCGGTGCATAAGGGCAGCGGGCTGGATTACGGGGTGATCGAACTGTTGCGGGCGCTGCGGCCGGCCGAGCCGTTTCTGGAACTGGCGCACCGGCTCGATCGCGACACCAGCGGCTGTCTGGCGTTGGCGAAGACACCAGTGGCGCTGCGGCGGATTCAGGACGCTTTTCGGGCCGGTGGGGTGGAGAAGCGTTATCTGGCGCTGGTGTGTGGTTACTGGAATCACGGGCCGCGCGAGGTAAATCAGCCCTTGCGTCGCAACCTGCCGCGCGGCGGCGAGCGCATGGTCGAGGTGATGGACGACGGCAAACCGGCCCGGACCCAATTCCAGCCGATCAGTTTGCACCCGTCGGCTTCACTGCTGGAGGCGAGCATCGCCACCGGTCGCACTCACCAGATTCGCGTCCACGCCGCTTATGTCGGTCACCCGCTGGCCGGCGACGACAAGTATGGCGATGCCGGTTTCAACCGGATGATGGCGGCGCAATATGGCCTGCGTCGCTTGTTTCTGCACGCCCACAGCCTGAGCCTGCCGCTGGGCGGACGGGATATCGCGGTCAGCGCGCCGCTGGGCGCCGAACTCAAGGCGGTGCTGGACTGCCTCGGTTCAGCGAATCGACGCCGGTAGAAATCTCCTCACCCTGACCTTGGAGAGTCAATCATGAGCGACCTGAATCCGAATGCGAATCCACCCGGCGACGAGCGCTGGGCGCGCGATACCCTGACCAAGCTGGCGTTCGCCGCCGTGACCGAGCAGCGGCGGGCGCGGCGCTGGGGGGTTTTCTTCAAGTTCCTGTTTTTCGCCTATCTGGTGCTGCTGTTGGCGCTAGCCTGGCCGGACAGTCTCGGCACCGCGACCGCCGCCGCCAAAAAGCACACGGCGCTGGTCCGGGTGGATGGCCTGATTTCCAGCAGTACCGAAGCCAGCGCCAAGAATGTCATCGAGGCGTTGCGCAAGGCTTTCAAGGACGATAAGACGGTCGGCGTGGTGGTGGAAATCAACAGTCCCGGCGGTAGTCCGGTGCAGGCCGGCGAGATTTACGACGAGATTCAGAAGCTGCGCCAGCAATATCCCAAGATTCCGGTTCATGCGGTGGCCAGCGACGTTTGCGCGTCGGGCGGCTATTACATCGCGGCGGCGGCGCAGAAGATCTACGCCAACAAGGCTAGCATCGTCGGCTCCATCGGGGTGCGGATGGACAGCTTCGGCTTCGCCGATGCGATTGCCAAATTGGGTGTCGAGCGGCGGGCCTACACGGCGGGCAGCAACAAGGATTTCCTCGATCCCTTCAAGCCGGTCAATCCAGAGGAAGTCCGGCATTTGCAAGGAATGCTGGACGCCATTCACCAGCAGTTCATCGCGGCGGTCAAACAAGGCCGGGGCGAGCGGCTGAAGGACGATCCCCAAGTGTTTAGCGGCTTGATGTGGACCGGCGAGCAGAGCGTCGGGCTGGGACTGGTGGACGCACTGGGCAGCACTCGTTACGTGGCCGACGAGGTCATTGGTGAGAAGACCATCCTGGACTACACCAAGCATACCCGCTGGCTGGAGCGACTGCTCGACGGTACGGAAGCCAGTTTGAGCGCGGCGCTGCTGAAGGGGCTCGGGCTGGAGGGGACGGTGAAGTGGCGATAGGGGGAGTCAGTCAATCGGTTGCCGCAAGATCGTGGAGTATTTGAAGTTTCGGACAGAGTGAACCGGAAGGAGAAAATACCGATGTCCGCTCAACTCAAACCCCGCAGGCTTTCCGTGGAAGAGTATCTCGCCTTCGAGGAAAGCAGCGAGATCAAACACGAATATATCAACGGTGAAATTTACGCGATGGCCGGCGCCAGCACCCGGCACAACCGGATCACGCTCAATCTGGCCAGCCGCTTAATCGGCCACTTGCGGGGTTCGCCCTGCGAGGTCTTCGTGGCCGACGTCAAGCTCCATCTGCGGGAGTTGAATCAGGAGATGTTCTATTACCCCGATTTGATGGTTTGTCGCGACCTCAACGACCGCGAGAGCTACTACCGCACCTGCCCCTGCCTGATCGTCGAAGTGCTGTCCAGCGGCACCGCCCGGATTGACCAGCGCGAAAAACTGTTTACCTACGTTCGGCTGGATAGCTTGAAAGGCTATCTGCTGTTGGAGCAGGACAAGATCGGCGCAACCCTGTACCGGCGCGAGAACAACGACTGGCAACGGGCGGAATTCAGCGATCCGCGGGCGGAATTGAGTCTGCCCTGCACTGGATTGACCGTCCGGCTGGCGGAACTCTACGAAGGGACGGATTTGACTTGAGCGTCGCCCGTCACAACACCGCTACCCCCACCGCCTCCAGCATCCGGGTCAACCGGATCAGCGGCAGACCAATCAGACTGCTGGGATCGTCGCCCTCCAGGCGCTCGAACAGCGCGATGCCCAGCCCCTCGGATTTGAAGCTGCCCGCGCATTGATAAGGCCGCTCCCGCCGCAGATAGCCTTCGATCATCGCCGATGTTAGTCGGCGGAACACCACCCGAAACGGTTCTACCGAAACCTGATTCTGCCGACTGGCGCTGTCGAGCAGGCACAGACCGGTATAAAAGGTCACGATCCGGCCCGAGGCCCGTCGCAGTTGCGCCGCCGCCCGTTCGTGATCGCCGGGCTTGCCGATGATCTCGCCATCCAACACCGCCGCCTGATCCGAACCGATGATCAGCGCCGCCGGTTCGTAGCAGGCGACAGCCTGGGCTTTTAGTCCTGCCAGCCGCGCCACCAGCGCCGGCGCGTCCTCGCCGGGCAGGTGGGATTCATCGGCGTCGGGCGCTTGCGTGGAGAAGGGAAGTCCCAGCCGCGCCAGCAATTCGCGGCGAAAAGGGGAAGTGGAAGCCAGGATCAGACGGCGACCGTCGGGCAGGACTTCGGACATGGCAAACACTCGGCGGATGACTGGAGATGACGGTCATTGTGCGGAATTTGGCTTTGTTTTGACAGAAATCCAGCGCGCCTATATCATCCCGCGTCCTATGCAGATCCCATCGCTACCCAACAAGATTGATCCTTGGCGTCTGACCACCGAAGGCGGGTGGCTGGAGGGCGCGCTGGCGTTGGCGGCGCTGCCGCGACTGGCCGCCGCGCTGAATCGGGCCGACGGTGTGGTGGGCGTGGCGCTGGTAGCTGGTGTTGACCCGCAGGGTGTGCGGTTTATTACAGGAACCTTGCGAGCTGGAGTCGAGCTGGTTTGCCAGCGTTGCCTGGGACCGCTACGGTTAGCGCTGGACGTGGCGGTTAGCCTGGGGTTGGTCCACACCGAAGCCGAAGCCGACCGTCTGCCCGGGGAGTACGAACCGCTGCTGGTTCCCGAGGGCGTCATTGGCGTCGCCGATCTGGTGGAAGACGAATTGTTGCTGGCCTTGCCGCAGATTCCCCGGCACGACGATGCGCGCGACTGCGAGGCCAACGGTTATCGGGCGCCGTCCGGTGAATCGGCGCTGAATGCCGGGCATGGCCAGCCCTTTGCGACGCTGGTGTCCCTGTTACGAGATTCTAAAAGGAGTCATTGAGCATGGCTGTACAAAAAAGCCGCAAAACCCCCTCCAAGCGTGGCATGCGCCGCGCCCACGACGCCCTGACCGCGCCCACGCTGTCGGTGGATCGCACCTCCGGCGAACTGCACCGTCGCCACCACGTCACCCCGAACGGTTTCTATCGTGGCCGTCAGGTCATCACCAAACCGGTGGTTGACGCGAGCGAAGATTAACCACCGACGCGCGCCTCGTTCCAAATCCGCTGGTTCTTCCCCCCGCCATGACCCATTCCCCGCCCGCATGACCCGGCCGCTCACCATTGCCCTGGATGGCATGGGCGGCGATATCGGCCCCGATGTGGTCGTTCCCGCCGCCCTTCGCGTACTGGAGACCGCTCACGATGCCGTGCGCCTGATTCTGGTCGGTCAGGAGGACATCCTGTCGGCCCGGCTCGCCCAGCTCAAGGCCAAGGGCCATCCCGGCATTGTCATCCGCCACGCCTCGCAATTGGTGAACATGGACGAATCGCCCGCGCAGGCCTTGCGGGTCAAGAAAGACTCCTCGATGCGGGTGGCGATCAACCTGGTCAAACAGGGCGAGGCCGACGCCTGCGTCAGCGCCGGTAACACTGGCGCGCTGATGGCGACTTCCCGTTTCGTGCTCAAGACCCTGCCTGGTATCGACCGCCCCGCCATTTGCACCACGCTGCCGACCGTGCATGGCCATACCCGGGTGCTGGATCTGGGCGCCAACGTGGATAGCAAGGCCGAACACCTGCTGCAATTCGCGGTCATGGGTTCGGTGCTGGCGGAGGTTAATGGTATCCAGCGGCCCCGGGTTGGCCTGCTGAACATCGGCGAGGAAGACACCAAGGGTAACGAGCAGGTCAAGGACGCCGCCCGACTGCTGGCCGCCAGCGATCTTCACTACATCGGGTTTGTGGAAGGCGACGGTATTTACCTGGACGAGGTGGACGTGGTGGTCTGCGATGGTTTTGTTGGCAACATCGCGCTCAAGAGCAGCGAGGGCGTGGCCAAGCTGGTCCGCCATTTCATGTCCCATGAATTCAAGCGGAACCTGCTGACCCGCTTGGCCGGACTGATTGCCCTGCCGGTGCTGCGCGCTTTCAGCCGCCGGATCGATCCCCGCCGCTACAACGGCGCCAGCCTGCTGGGCTTGCAGGGCATCGTCGTCAAGAGCCACGGCAGCGCCGACGCCCTGGCGTTCGCCAACGCCATCCAGGTTGCGATCCTGGAAGTCGAGCAGGCGGTACCCCAGCGTATCCACGCCCATCTGGCCGCCCTTCACGCCGAGAGGCAAGTGCTTTGAACCATGCTCGAATTGTCGGAACCGGCGGCTATTTGCCGGAGAAGGTGCTGACCAACGTCGATCTCGAACAGATGATCGAGACCAAGGCGCAGTGGATCGTCGAGCGCACCGGGGTCGAGGAACGCCACATCGCCGCGCCGGGGGAGACCACCTGCGATCTGGCCGAACAGGCGTCCCGTCGGGCGTTGGCGGCGGCCGGTCTCGAACCGGGCGATATCGATCTGATCATACTTGGCACCACCACGCCCGATCACATATTTCCCAGCGTCGCCACCCAGTTGCAGCACCGGCTGGGTTGCCATGGCGGCCCCGCCTTCGACGTGCAGGCAGTTTGCACCGGCTTCGTCTATGCACTGGACATCGCCCATCGCTTCATCCGCACCGGTGCGTCCCGCCGAGCGCTGGTGGTGGGGGCGGATACCTTCACCCGCATCATCAACTGGGAAGATCGCGGCACCTGCATCCTGTTTGGCGATGGCGCCGGCGCGGTGGTGCTGGCGGCGGCGGACGAACCTGGCATCATCGACAGTCGCTTGGGCGCCGATGGCCGTTACAAGGAACTGCTGTGGGTGCCGGCCGGCGTGTCCAGCGGCTACGACCAGACCCGCCAGAACGCCGCCTTCGTTGAAATGCGCGGCAGCGAGGTGTTCAAGGTGGCGGTGACCACGCTCAAGGATATCGCCGAGCAGATCTTGACCGCCAACAACATGACCGTCGCCGACGTGGACTGGCTGATCCCGCATCAGGCCAACCGGCGGATTCTGGCCGCTACCGCCAAGCGGCTGGGGTTGCCGGAAGCGCGGATGGTGGACTGCGTGCGGATTCACGGCAACACCTCGGCGGCCTCGGTGCCGCTGGCTCTGGACGTGGCGGTGCGCGATGGCCGCATCCAGCGCGGCGACACGCTGTTGCTGGAAGGCTTCGGCGGCGGCTTCACCTGGGGCGCGGTGTTGCTGAAATATTGAACGCGAAGGAGAATTCACGATGACGACGCTGACCAGCGAAATCGCCTTGGTGACCGGGGCCAGTCGCGGCATCGGCCAGGCTATCGCCCGCGAACTGGGGCGGCGGGGCGCGACCGTGATCGGCACCGCGACCACCGAGGCCGGCGCCGTGGCGATTACCCAGGATTTGCGCGAGTGCGGTTTCGAGGGCCGCGGCCTGCGGCTGGACGTGACCGATCCAGCATCGGTGGAAGCGACGGTGAAGGCGGTGACCCAGGAATTTGGTACGCCGAGCATCCTGGTCAACAACGCCGGCGTCACCCGCGATAATCTCTTGTTGCGGATGAAGGAAGAGGAATGGACGGCGATCCTCGACACCAACCTGACGTCGGTCTACCGACTGAGCAAGGCAGTGCTGCGCGGGATGATGAAAGCTCAGCGCGGGCGTATCATCAGCATCACCTCGGTGGTGGGCGCCACCGGCAATCCCGGCCAGGCCAACTATGCGGCGGCCAAGGCGGGGATCATCGGCTTCACCAAATCGCTGGCGCGCGAGATCGGCTCGCGCAACATCACCGTTAACGCGGTGGCGCCGGGGGCCATCGCCACCGATATGACCCGGGATCTGCCGGAGGCGCAGCGCCAGGCGCTGCTCGCCGGCATTCCGCTGCAACGGCTGGGCGAACCCCAGGACATCGCCAATGCCGTGGCGTTCCTGGCTTCGCCGGAGGCGGCTTACGTGACCGGCGAGACCCTGCATGTCAACGGCGGGATGTACATGGCCTGATCGCTGGCCAGAGCCGGCATTGGGAAAATCCGCGCTGGTATGCCGGTGGTCGGCGCGGGGTCGGAAACCACACCGAGGGTATGGCGCCGTCACCGGATTTCACCCGCCGTAAAGGGCGGATGCGGATTGAACGAAACAACCACGACGAGGAAGTAAACCATCATGACCGACATCAGCAACATTGAAGCCCGCGTCAGGAAGATCATCATCGAACAGTTGGGGGTGAAGGAGGAGCAGGTCACCAACGAAGCCTCTTTTGTCGAGGATCTTGGCGCCGACTCCCTGGATACCGTCGAGCTGGTGATGGCCCTGGAAGAGGAATTCGAACTGGAAATTCCCGATGAGGACGCCGAGAAGATCACCACGGTGCAGCAGGCGATTGACTATATCGCGTCGCATTCGGGGTGAGGGTGTCCATCCTGTCCAGTTCAGGATCAGTCGCCGCGACCGCCGCCGGGGGCCGCGGCTTTGTTTTTTCAGCGTAGCGCAAAGAGGGTAGCCCCGTGACCAAGCGGCGAGTGGTAGTGACGGGCATGGGCATCGTGTCCCCGGTCGGCAGCACCGTGGAGACCGCCTGGACCAACATCCTGGCGGGTCGCAGCGGGATCGGACCGATCACCGCCTTCGACGTCAGCGGTTTTCCAGTGCGTATCGGTGGAGCGGTGAAGGACTTTCAGGTGGAGCAATACCTGAATCTCAAGGAAGCCAGGAAGATGGACGCCTTCATCCATTACGGCATCGGCGCGGCGGTGCAGGCGATCCGGGATTCCGGGCTGGAGATCACCGAGGCGAATGCCGAACGGGTTGGAACCTATATCGGTTCCGGCATCGGCGGCTTGCCGGGCATCGAGGAAGGCCATTCGGCGTTCCTCAAGGGGGGGCCACGCAAGCTGACGCCGTTCTTCGTGCCCCGCAGCATCATCAACATGGTGTCGGGCAATCTGTCGGTCATGTACGGGATCAAGGGTCCGAATCTGGCGGTGGTCACGGCCTGCACCACGGGCACCCACAGCATCGGCCTGGCGGGCCGACTGATCGCCCATGGCGACGCCGACGTGATGATCGCGGGCGGCGCGGAAATGGCGACGACGCCCACCGGGCTGTGCGGGTTCGCGGCGGCGCGGGCGCTGTCCACCCGCAACGACGAGCCGGAAAAAGCCAGTCGGCCCTGGGACCAGGATCGCGATGGCTTCGTGCTGAGTGACGGCGCCGGGGTGCTGGTATTGGAAGAATACGAATCTGCCAAACAGCGCGGCGCGCGGATTTACGCCGAACTGATCGGCTTCGGCATGAGCGGCGACGCTTATCACATGACCCTGCCGTCGCCGGATGGCGACGGCGCCCGCCGGGCGATGCTGAACGCGCTGCGCGACGCGGCTATTGCTCCCGACGCGATGGATTACATCAACGCCCACGGCACCTCCACGCCGGCTGGCGACAAGATCGAGAGCGACGCGGCCAAGGTCGTGTTCGGCGACCACGCTTACCGGCTGGCGATGAGTTCGACCAAATCCATGACTGGCCATCTGCTGGGCGCGGCCGGCGGGGTCGAGGCGATTTTCTCGGTGCTGGCGATTCGCGATCAGGTCGCGCCGCCGACCATCAACCTGGACCAGCCGGAACCGGGCTGCGATCTCAACTATGTGCCGCACACCGCCCAGGAGCGGCGTATCAAGGTAGCGCTGTCGAATTCCTTCGGCTTCGGCGGCACCAACGGTTCGGTGATCTTCCGCGCGCTGGATTGAAAGCGTTAGCCCCGCTGCTTCTCTGCTGGCGTGTTCGAACCGCCCCGCCGCCGCGCGCCACCCCTCCTTAACTCAATGAGGGGATGATGTTTTTCAAACGGCTCCGGCAACTGCTCCTGGCATTGACCGCGCTGGCGCTGATCTTCGGCCCGGCGCTGTACATCATCCACGCTGATTATCGCGCGTTCCTCGATACCCCTCTTGGCGTGCCGGTCGGTGGCCTGGTGCTGGAACTGAAACCCGGCATGGGTGTGGTCGACCTCGCCCGCGAACTGCGGCGGCAACCGGGCTTGCTGCGGTCGGCGCTGTATCTGCAAGCCTACGCCCGGCTGAATCGGCTGGCGCTTCGGCTCAAGGTCGGCGAATACGCCATCGCGCCGGGCGTCACGCCGCGTGGTTTGCTCGAACAGATCGTGGCCGGACGGGTCATTCAGTATTCGCTGACGGTGGTGGAAGGCTGGACCTTCCGGCAGTTGCGGTGGGCGCTGGCGGAGCATCCCAAACTCAGGCAGACCCTGCGGGAAGCGAGCGACGCCGAAATCATGGCGCGGCTGGGTCGGCCGGGCGAACATCCCGAGGGACGGTTTTTCCCCGACACCTACCATTTTCCGGCGGGCGCCACGGACGAGATGTTCCTGCGGCGGGCGCTGGCGGCGATGGATCACCAATTGGCCGAGGCATGGCGTCGCCGTTCCCCGGATTCGCCGCTGACCGATCCCTACCAGGCGCTGATTCTGGCCTCGATCGTGGAGAAGGAGACGGCGCTGCCGGCGGAACGGCCGGAGGTCGCTGGCGTATTCGCGCGGCGCCTGCGCCAGGGAATGCGGTTGCAGACCGATCCGACCGTGATCTACGGCTTGGGCGATGCGTTCGATGGCAACCTGCGTCGCGCCGATCTGACCCGCGATACGCCCTATAACACCTACACGCAAAAAGGCTTGCCGCCGACGCCCATCGCTCTGCCCGGCGCGAGCGCGCTGGCCGCCGCCGTCAATCCGGCGTCCGGCGATGCGCTGTATTTCGTGGCGACCGGCGAAGGCGGGCATGTCTTTTCCCGGACGCTCGATGAGCATAACCGGGCGGTCAGGCAGTATCAGCAACGCAAGAGGGAATAGCATGGCAGCGGGGGGTTTCATCACCGTCGAGGGCGGCGAGGGCGCTGGCAAGACCACCCAGCTTGCGTTCATGCGCGACTATCTGGAGCGGGTGGGGTGTCGGGTGACGCTGACTCGCGAGCCGGGCGGTACGCCGCTGGGCGAGGAGATCCGTTCCCTGCTGCTCGGCCACCGCCACGACGGCATGGCCATGGCCGCCGAAACCCTGTTGATGTTCGCCGCCCGCGCCGAGCATCTGGAGCGGGTCGTCCGGCCAGCGCTGGCCGCCGGTCATTGGCTGTTGTGCGACCGTTTTACCGACGCCACTTACGCCTATCAGGGCGGCGGACGGGGTTTGCCGCCGGAACGGATTGCGATCCTGGAAACGTGGGTGCAGGGGGAATTGCGGCCTGATTTGACCCTGCTCTTCGATGTGCCGGTTGCGGTCGGTCTGGAACGGGCCGGGCGGCGCGGCGCGGCCGATCGCTTCGAGCGGGAGGAAGCGGACTTTTTCGAACGGGTGCGTGCTGTTTATCTCGACCGCGCTTGGCAACACCCCGACCGCTACCGGATCGTGGATGCCGCCCGCCCGGTCGAAGCGGTTCGGACCGAGGTGGAAGCCATTCTCGCCGCGTGGCTGGAGCGTAAGTGATGGACGAGCGTTTGCCCTGGCATCAAGACCTCTGGCGGCAACTTTGGCGGCGGCGGAGCGCCGGGCGCATGCCGCATGCCGTGTTGCTGGCTGGTCCCGCCGGCCTGGGCAAGGGACTGTTCGCTCGCCGGCTGGCGCGGGCGCTGCTGTGCGATCATCCCGACGCCGAGGGCGAGGCCTGCGGTCAGTGCCGGAGTTGCCGGCTGTTCCGGGCCGGCAGCCATCCCGACTACCGCGTGGTGCAGCCGGAAGAGGACAACAAAAGCATTGAAAGTGACCAGCTTGCAGGGGATGCCGGGGGAAGCGGTGCGAAGAAAAAGAAGAGTAAAGCCATTAAAATTGAGCAGATCCGTGAGCTGTGCGCCTTCCTCGGCTACACCGCCCAATACGGCGGCTACAAGATCGCGCTGCTGGAGCCGGCCGACCGGCTCAATGTCAATGCCGCCAACAGCCTGTTGAAAACGCTGGAGGAGCCGCCAGGCGATGGTCTGCTTCTGCTGGTGACCGCTCAGCCGGCGCGTTTGCCGGCCACGGTGCGCAGTCGCTGTCAGAGGATCGGTTTCGACCCGCCGGCGCCGGCGCTCGCCATTCCCTGGCTGGCCGCGCGCGTCGAGGGTGGGTTGGAGCCGGAGGCGCTGCTGGAAATTGCGGGTGGTGCTCCACTCGCCGCGCTGGCCTATGCCGACGGCGAGCGCTGGCGCCGCCGCCGGGAACTGTTCGAACGCTACGAGCAGGTGCTGGCCGGTCGGGCCGACCCGATTCGGGCGGCGGAAGGCTGGACCCAGGGCGATCTGGCCGAGAATCTGCGCTGGCTCATCGGTTGGCATACCGACCTGATTCGGCTTAAGATGAACCCCGAATCCTTTCGCCTGAGCAACCCCGACCTGCGTTCCGCGCTGCGGCGTTGGGTCGACCGGCAGACGCCGCGCGCCCTGTTCGAACGATTGGACGCGGCGGTTCGGCTGTACGCGCTCTGTACGACCACCCAGGTCAACGCGCCCTTGCTGCTGGAAGCGTTTCTCGGCGATACATTTCGCTAATTCCTGATCCGTTCAATAAGGTGGAACAACATGGCGGCTCCACGGCAAGGCGTCATTTCCCTGGCCATCAAGGACAAGACAATGCTGCATTCCAGCTACATGCCTTTCGTCAAGGGTGGCGGCATTTTCATTCCGACCGATAAAACCTTCGAGCTGGGTGACGAGGTTTTTCTGCTACTGACTATGCTGGACGATCCGGAACGGTTCGCCATTACCGGCAAGGTGATCTGGATCAATCACCGAACCACGCCGGGCGGCCGGCAGATGGGCGTTGGCATCCAGTTTGGTGGTGTGGAAGGCGCCAATCTCCAGAAAAAGGTCGAATCGCAACTGGCCGGTTATATTCGCGCCGAACAGCCGACCAACACGATGTAGGCACGGGTGGACGATGCTGGTCGATTCCCACTGCCATCTGGATCGGATTGATCTGGCGCCCTTTGGCGGCGGCCTCGAAGGCGTGTTGAAAGCCGCGGTGGCGAACGGCGTGACGCGATTGCTGAGCGTGGCGGTGGATTTGGAAAGCTGGCCAGCCCTGGCCCGAATGAGCGAGCCGTATCCCCAGATCGCTCTGTCGGTGGGGGTACATCCGAGCGAAGAGGGTGGTCGGGCGCCAACCGTGGCGGAACTGGTGGCTCTGGGCCGCGAGCCGCGAGTGGTTGCCATCGGCGAGACCGGGCTGGATTACTATTACGGAGCCGACAGCGTCGACCGTCAGCAGGACTGGTTCCGCGTCCACATCGCCGCCGCCCGCGAACTGGGCAAGCCGCTGATCGTTCACACCCGCGCCGCCCGCGAGGATACCTTGCGGATATTGGCGGAGGAGGGCGCGGCCGAGGCAGGCGGGGTATTGCACTGTTTCACCGAGGACTGGGCCATGGCGGAACAGGCGCTGGCGCTGAATTTCCATATTTCATTTTCCGGCATCGTGACCTTCAAGAATGCTAAACCCATTCAGGACGCGGCCCGGCGCGTGCCCGCCGACCGGTTGCTGGTCGAGACCGACTCCCCCTATCTGGCGCCGGCGCCGCATCGGGGCAAGCCCAATCATCCTGCCTGGGTGCGGCATGTGGCTGAATTCGTGGCCCGGTTGCGCGGCGAGTCCCTGGAACAGGTGGCGGCGGTCACCACCGCGAATTATCTGCGGCTGTTCGGCCCCTCATCCCCAGCTTCTCTCCCGCCAGCGGGCGAGGGGAGTGAACGGGGGGCGGCGTGAACCACGCGGAAATGCGCGACCGGGTGCGCCGCTGCCTGCATTCCACTCATCGGGTGGAAACGATCACCGGCGACCACGCGGTGGCCGGGATGGAGCGCGAGGAGCGGGCGCTCACTCCAGCGGCGGTGCTCGTGCCACTGGTGGAGAGGTCGGAAGGTTACACGGTGTTGCTGACCCAGCGCACCGCCCATCTGGAACACCATGCCGGGCAGATCAGTTTTCCCGGCGGCCGGGCCGAGGAAGAAGATGCCAGTCCGGTGGAAACCGCGTTGCGCGAGGCGGAGGAGGAGATCGGTTTGCATCGCCGACATGTGGTGGAAATCGCCGGCTTTCTGGATCTATATCAAACCGTGACCGGGTTTCTGGTCACGCCGGTGGTGGGCCTGGTGACTCCGCCGTTCGATTTGACGCTGGACGAATTCGAAGTGGCCGAGGCGTTCGAGGTGCCGCTGGAGTTCATCCTCGATCCCCGCAATCACGAGCAGCGTAGCGTGTTTTACAAGGGCCAGCAGCGGCGCTACTACGTGATTCCCTACCAGGACCGCTTCATTTGGGGCGCCACCGCCGCCATGCTGGTCAATTTCGCCCGGCGGCTAACCGGAAACCCGCTGTCGCCCTGAGTCCGGGGTATCGCTGGCCGCGCCCCGGTGGTGGACGAACTGCCGCAGCAGGAACTCCTCGTCCCGTGGCGTCAGGTCGAACCGCAGACTGGCCTGCTCGACCGTCCCGAGGGTGCAATGTCCCTGGTCGGCGAGCCATTGAAAGGCGCGGCGCAACGCCTCGCCTTCGGGGATGAGCGGTTTCAACATGCCGTAGGTCTCCCTGTTACAGTGCCGAATGCCCCAACCGTCTTGTCGTGCGGTTCAATGCCTGTTTGAATCTTGAAAAAACCTCACGGACGGAGTCCGCGCCGCCCGTGGGAAGGTGTGGGGGGATGATTCCTGGCCGGTTGCACCACCCCACCGATGAGTCATGACCGTTACCGGTCCCAAAGGGTGAAACGCGGTTACGATGTAGCCAGTTGCCCCCGCATTTCCGCCGCGTACTGATCGGCGTTGAGGCCGACCACCAGATGCAGGGTCCGGTTGGCCAGCCGCATCACGCCGGCCACGCCGGCCGCCCGCAGCGCCGCTTCGCTCACCGAGCCGTCATTGCCGACCACCAGCCGTAGCCGGGTTTCGGCGCAGGCATCCACCCGCTGGATGTTGCCGGCCCCGCCCAGCGCGGCGATGAGATCCCGCGCCTTGCCGGCCGCCTCGGGGTCGCGCAGCTTGGAGACGATGCCGGCGGGCGCTGGCGCCGTGACCGGCGAGGGCTCCTCCACGGCGTCCGCCTCCGGTCCGGCGACCTTCAAATACTCCTCCAGATCGGTCTTCAGATTCTCGGATCGGGTGCCGAAGATCGCCTGCATACCGCTGCCGACCACGATCACCCCGGCCGCGCCCAGCGCCTTGAGCTTGTTGGGACTGGCCTTGTTCACGTCGTTCAATTCCACCCGCAGCCGGGTGATGCAGGCGTCCAGGTTCTTGATATTACCGCGTCCGCCGAAGGCCAGCACCAGTTGCTTGGCGAAACCGTGGGCGATGTCGGTGGCCGCGTCGCTCGACATGACCGCCTCCTCGATTTCGCGGCCGGGCGTCTTGAGGTCGAACTTGGTGATGACGACGCGGAAGACGGTGTAGTACAGCACCGCCCACGCCGGCCCGAGCACCAGCAACCACCAGCCATGGGTGGACTTGGCGTACAGCACGACGTAGTCGATGGTCCCGTGCGAGAAAGTCATGCCATGCTTGATGCCCAGTTCGATGCAAAGAAAATAGGCGACGCCGGCCAGCAGGGCATGGATGACGTACAGCACCGGGGCGACGAACATGAAGGCGAATTCGATGGGTTCGGTGATGCCGGTCAACCAGGCGGTCAGCGCCGCCGAGATCATGATACCGCCGATTTTGGCCCGGTTCTCCGGGCGGGCGCAGTGCCAGATGGCGATGGCGGCCGCCGGCAGGCCCCACATCTTGAACAAATAGCCGCCGGCCATGTTGCCGGCGGTCGGGTCGCCGGCGATGTAGCGCTGGATTTCCCCGGTAATCACCTTGCCGGTGGTCGGGTCCAGGTAACTGCCGACCTCGAAGAAAAACGGCACGTTCCAGATGTGGTGCAGGCCGAAGGGAATCAGCAAGCGTTCGATGACGCCGTAGACGGTGAACGCCAGCGCTGGATTGCTTTCCGCCGCCCAATGCGAAAAGCCCTTGATGCCCGCGCCGATCGGCGGCCAGACGAAGCTGAGGATGATCCCGAGCCCAATGGCGGCGAAGGCGGTGGCGATGGGCACGAAGCGCTTGCCGGCGAAGAAGCCCAGATAAGGTGGCAAGTCGATGCGGTAGTAGCGGTTGAACAGCGCCGCCGCGATGCCGCCGATCAGGATGCCGCCAAAGACGCCGGTGTCGATGGACACTATCCCCATCAACTCCTTGCTTTCCACCCCCAACACCTTGGCCATGACGCCCAGCGTCGCCAGCATGACCACATAGCCGACCACCGCCGCCAGCGCCGAGACGCCGTCGTTGTTGGTCAGGCCGAGCGCCACGCCGATGGCGAACATGATGGCCATGAGGCCGAAGATCGCGCCGCCGGACTGGGCCATGACGTTGGAAACCACATCCGGGAAAATGGCGAAATGGGCGCTGCCGATGCCGAGCAGGATGCCGGCGACCGGCAGCACCGACACCGGTAGCATCAGCGCCTTGCCGATCTTTTGCAAAAAAGCGAATGCGTGTTGCCACATGACAGCGATCTCCGGGCGATCAGGCGGTGGTGGTGAAGGGGTCGGGACAGTACGCGCGGACTTCGGCGGCGGTTTCCAGGGTCAGCGCCCGCCGCGCCAGATCCTGACATTCGTGCAGCCACAGGGTGCGAATTTGCGCCTTGATGCTGGGGATGGTCGGCAGGCTGACGCTGAGTTCGTCCACGCCCAGGCCAATCAGCAATGGTACCGCCTGCGGGTCGCTGGCAATGCCGCCGCAGACCCCCACCCATTTGCCCTGCGCGTGGGCGGCCTCGACCGTCCAGGCGATCAAGCGCAACACACTGGGGTTGAGGCCGTCCACCTTGGGCGCCAGCTTGGGATGGCCGCGATCCATCGCCAGGGTGTACTGAGTCAGGTCGTTGGTGCCGATGGAGAAGAAGTCCGCCTCGCGGGCGAATTGCGCGGCCATGATCGCCGCCGCCGGGATTTCCACCATGATGCCGGTTTCAATCGGCCCGACGCCCAGCCGCTGCCGCTCCTCTTCCAGTATGGCCTTGGCGTCGCGCAGTTCCGACAGCAGGCCCACCATCGGAAACATCACCCGGACCTTGCCGAAGGCGGCGGCGCGCAGGATCGCTCGCAACTGGGTGCGCAGGATTTCCGGGCGGTCCAGACCGATGCGCAGGCCGCGCTCGCCGAGAAACGGGTTTTCCTCCTTGGGAATCGGCAGGTAAATTAACGGCTTGTCGCCGCCCACATCGAGCGTGCGAATGATCAGCGGCCGGTCCGGTCCCAACGCCTCGGCGATGGCCTTGTAGACTTCGAACTGCTCGTCCTCGTTGGGGGCGGTAGACCGTTCCATGAACAAAAATTCCGAGCGCAGCAGGCCCACGCCCTCGCCGCCCAAACCGGGCACCTGCTCGGCTTCGGCCAGACCGCCGATATTGCCGACTACCTCCATCCGGTGACCGTCCAGGGTGACCGCCGGTTCGTGCGCCACCGCCATCTCCGCCTGCCGGCGGACAGCCAGCCGCTCCTGAGTCTCGCGGATGCGGGCAATGTCCTCGGGCGTGGGGTTCAGCCGTAGTGTGCCCTTGCCGCCATCGAGAATCACCGGCGTACCGTTGGGCAGTTCCAGCGCCCGGGGTTCGATGCCGGCCACCGCCGGGATGTCCAGCGAGCGGGCCAAAATGGCGACGTGCGAGGTCGCGCCGCCCAGCGTGGTGCAGAAACCCCGCACCCTGGTGCGATCCATGCTGGCGGTGTCGGACGGGGTGAGCTCCTCGGCCACCAGAATGGCGTTGACCGGCGGCTCCTGGCGTTCCGGTTCCGCGCCGGTCAGCAGGGTCAGCACCCGCCGGCCCACGTCGCGCAGATCGTTGGCGCGAGCCGCCAGCAGTTCGTTGCGCAGGCTGGCCAGCCGGTCGGCATGGGTGGTGAACGCCCGCTGCCAGGCGAAGGCCGCGCTCTTGCCCTTCGCCAGCGCCGAATGGGCGATGTCCAGCAAATCGGGATCGTCCAGCAGTTCCTGATGGGCGGCGAAAATGGCGGCCTTGTCGGCGGCGCGCTGGCCGTGTAGGCGGGCTTGCAAGGCTTCCAACTGAACACTGGCCTGACTGACCGCTGTGTCCAACTGGGCGCGTTCCTGCTGAGGATCGCCCTTGGCGGCTTCGGTGACCTGAATTTCCACATGGCGGACCTGGAACACCTCGCCGACCGCCAGCCCCGGCGAAGCCGCCACCCCAATCAACAGGTTCGGATCTTCCGAGCGCGGGCGCGGCGCGGGCGCGGCGCCGACCGACACTTCGAAGCTGGCTGGCGCCGGCGCGGGTTTGCAACCCTCGTCGCCCAAGCCTTCCCACAGCAACGGCGTCAGCGTCTCGACCGCTGCTTCGGCGTCGTCGCCCTTGGCGGTCAGGGTCACCTTGTCGCCGTAGCCGATTTCCAGACCCATGATGGCGACCACGCTCTTGGCGTTGGCCAGTTGATCGCCTTTCTGGATGCGGATCTCGGCCTTGAATTTCTTGGCGAGGTTGGCCAGCACCGCCGCCGGGCGGGCGTGCAGGCCGGTGGCGTTGGGGATCACAATCGCTTCGGAGGTGACGGTTTTGACCGATTCGGCCGCGGCTTCAGCCTGGGCGCCGGCCAGGCTCAGTTCCAGAATCACATCGCGGCCGGCGGTGACGGTGCCGGAACGTGGAGTGAAGGTTGCTACTCGCTCGCTGTTGGTGACGACGATCTGGGTGAGCAGGCTCTTGGCGTGGGTGGCGACGTAATCGGCGTCGAAGTCGATCAGGGCGTCGCCGCTCTTGACCGAATCGCCCACCTTGACCCGTGGGGTGAAGCCGCTGCCTTTCAGGCCGACGGTGTCGAGGCCGATGTGCATCAATACTTCGATGCCTTGCGGGGTGGCGACGGTGACGGCATGGCCGGCCGAGTGCAATTGAACGATCTGGCCGTCGCAGGGTGCGCGCAGGCACTGGTCGATGGGGTCGATGGAAATGCCGTCGCCGACCATTTTCTGGGCGAACACCGGGTCGGGAACCCGTTCGAGCGGCACCAGCGGGCCGGAGAGCGGTGCGGTCAGGGCGATCTTGGTTGTATTATTCATTTTGGTCACTGCTCAGCGTTCGGAATTGCGAAAAGCGATGCCGTAAGCGGATGGCTGATACGGCGGGTGATGGTTCACAAGAAATTCCTCCTGTATGTTTTGGTGTGGATGGTTGTTGCGATTAGGAAGTTCCTTGCCCCGGATGGGAGTGTTCGGCAACTGGAGCGTGGGGGGCCACGCCTTGGTCTTAAAGTTCCTCACCATTGGTTTGGATAAGCTTTTGATACCAGAAGTAGCTCTGTTTTTTTATTCTCTTCAGTCCTTTTTCATGATCGACATAGACGAATCCGTATTGTTTCTGGTAGCCGTTCAGCCAACTGAGAAGGTCGATAAACGACCAGGCAAAATAGCCGATCAAGTTGATGCCATCTCCGATGGCGCGTTTACACCAGCGAATATGCTTGCGCAGGTATTCGATTCTTGGGTAGTCCAGAATCTCCCCATTTTCCCCGATAGGGTCCTTGTCTCCCAGCCCGTTTTCCGTGATCATGATGGGGATGTCTCCGTATCTCTCTCGAATTCTTTTCATCCCCTCGCAGAGTCCTTCCGGAAAGATCGCCCAATCCCAAGGGGTATATTCAATTTTTGGGTTAATCACCTTTTTGAACAGTCCAGGGATACCGCTTTCTTTCTGGGTTCCCTTTTTGCCAGTGACGTTGGTTGCCGTAATGCCCACCCCATCGATTGGATTGTGAGCTAGGAATGCGCTCTGATAATAGTTGATACCGATAAAATCGATGGTCACGCTTTTGATGAGATCCATATCCCCATCCACGATGGTCGGTGCTTGCCATTGGTTTTGATAGTATGTTCGCATCCGCTCCGGATATTCGCCCTTCAAGCTGGGATCGTAGAACCAGTGAAAGTCCATTTCCTCGTAAAATTCGCAAGCTCGAATATCTTCCCTGGTTTCACTTATGGGGAATCCTGGCAAAAGAACGTGAGCAATTCCAATCATGCCATCCAGTATTTTTTTCTCTCGAACCAGTTTTCTATACTCGATCACCGATTTGGCGTGGGCCAGATTGACAATATGCGTGACTTCCAAGGCCCGCTTTGCGTCCCTTGCTCCCGGTGGATGCAGGCCGTCCCGATATCCGAGCATGATAAAATTAATGGCTTCATTAAAGGTAATCCAATACCGAACACGATCACCGAAGTACTCGAAACAGGTTCTGGCGTAGTGGGCGAAAATGTCGATTAACTCCCGATTTTCCCAGCCTCCAATGTCTTGCAAATCTTGCGGCAAATCCCAGTGATAAAGAGTTATAACAGGCACAATGTTGTGTTTCAGAAGCTCATCAATCAAATTGTTATAAAATTCGATTCCTTTTGGATTAATTTCTCCTGTTCCCTTGGGTAATATTCGCGTCCAAGCGATGGAAAATCGATAGGATTTGAGTCCCATTTCGGCCATTAATTCAACATCTTCCTGATATCGGTTATAGTGATCGACGGCAATATCACCATTGGTTCCCATGTGCGTTGTGCCGGGCAGGTGAGAGTAAACATCCCAGACGGATAAGCCCTTGCCGTCTTGTTGGAAGGCCCCCTCCACCTGATAAGCAGCCGTCGCCGCGCCCCACAAAAAATTCCTCGGAAAATTTTTCATTTGACCACCAGAGCCTTATAAGAACTAAACTGTTTTATTGCAGGAGCTGGCTTGCCTACGATATTGGAGGATCATCAAAGGTAAGCCTGCTCCTGCACATAACGCATTGATTATAAAATGGATAGTTGGTGTATGACTGCTCACTCTCCGACCGCATTGACACACTGCCCGGTGCGCTCGAACTCGGCGAAGTTGCCCAGAGTGGTTTCGGCGATGTTGCGCAGAGCGTGATCGGTGAGAAAGGCCATATGCGAAGTCACCAGCACGTTGGGGAAGGTCAGCAATCGCGCTAATTCATCATTGGTCGGCACCTTGTCGGACAAATCGCGATAGAAATAGTCGGCCTCTTCCTCATACACGTCGATGGCCAGCAGGCCGATCTTGCCGCTCTTGAGAAACTGGATCACCTTGGCCGTGTCGAGCAGTGCGCCGCGACTGGTATTGACAATGAAGACGCCATCCTTGAGATAGGGCATGGTTTCTTCGTTGAGGATATGGCGGGTTTCCGGGGTCAGCGGGCAGTGCAGGGTGATGATGTCCGCTTCGCGGGCAAAAGTGGGTCCGTCTACATAGGTGGCGTACTGTTTCACTGCTTCGTTGGGAAATTTATCGTAGGCCAGAATGCGGCAGCCAAAACCGCTCAAGTTCTTAATCACCATCTGGCCGATCTTGCCGGTGCCGAACACCCCAACGGTCTTATCGCGCAACTCGAAACCTTCCAGCCCGGCAATCTCGAAATTGAATTCGCGGCTGCGGTTATAGGCTTTATGGGTCTTGCGCCCCAGAGTCAATATTAGCGCTATAGTAAATTCCGAGACAGCATTGGGTGAGTAGGCTGGCACTCGCACGACCAGAATATCGTGTTGGGCCGCTGCCAGCAGATCGATCTGGTTGTAGCCGGCGCTGCGGGTGGCGATGATTTTGGTACCGTGCTGGGCCAGATCAGCGATCACGGTGGCGTTGCAGGCATCGTTGACGAAAATACACACGCCGGGGAACCCACGCGCCAGCGCCACCGTTTCCGGCGACAGGCGCGGTTCAAAAAAAGTCAGCTCATGGCCGAATGGCGCGTTGCATTGCTCTAGCGAGTGGCGGTCGTAAGATTTGCTGCTAAATATAGCGATTTTCACAGGGCTAACCTCCGGTTGAGAGTTCAGGTTACGACGGGGAATGTGTTGACCGTATTAATCAAGCCTCAGCATTGCGTTTTATTACAAACGCATTAAATGATTTCGCTTTTTTTGTCGTCATCTACAACTCCGTTATTGCTGTAACGTCTATTGTTTCATTATTGCTGTCATCATCGGTTGTTGTTTTATTACTATCTTCATTGAGTTTTGCGTCCCGTGGAAAAAACCCACGAACGGAGTCTGCGCCGCCCGTGGGAAGTGTAGGGGGTTGTTTCCCCTACGGTTCCACCACCACGGAATCGTTATGGCGAGCCGAATTTGGCTACCACGCTTAGACCTTGGCCGCGATGGGCCGTTTGAGGAAGAACAGCGCGGTGGTCGTGACCAGCGTGCCGATCACGATGGCCGCCAGGTAGGCGCTGAGGTGCGTCACCGCGTTCGGGATCGGCAGCACGAACACGCCGCCGTGCGGCACCCGTAGTTCGCAGCCGAACACCATCGAAATCGCGCCGGCAACAGCGGAACCCACCATCAGCGCTGGAATCACCCGCAACGGGTCCTTGGCGGCGTAGGGAATCGCGCCCTCAGTGATGAAGGAAATGCCGAGCACGGCGGTCGCGCCCCCAGCCTCGCGCTCGTCCAGCGTGAAGCGGTTTTTGAACAGCACTGTGGCCAACGCCAGCCCCAGCGGCGGAACCATGCCGGCGGCCATCACCGCCGCCATCGGCGCGTAAACCTGACTGGTGATCAGACCGGTGGCGAAGGCGTAGGCCGCCTTGTTGACCGGCCCACCCATATCGAAGGCCATCATCGAACCGAGCAGCAGGCCAAGAAAGACCGCATTGCTGCCTTGCAAACCCTTGAGCCAGGCGGTGATCGCCGCCAGCGCAATGGCTACCGGCTCGCCCACCACGTAATACATCAGCACCCCGACGATCACGGTGCCGAGCAACGGCAGAATCAGCACCGGCTTGAGACCAGCCAGCGTGCGCGGCAGAGGAATGTGATCGCTCAGGAACTGGACGGTGTAACCGGCGATGAAGCCGGCGGCGATGCCGCCCAGGAAGCCCGCGCCGATAGTGCTGGCGATCATGCCGCCGATCATGCCGGGGGCGATGCCGGGCCGATCCGCAATCGAATAGGCGATGAAACCGGCCAGGATTGGCACCATCAGGGTAAAGCCCGCCTTGGCGCCGATCTGGAACAGAGTCCAGCCCAAAGTGCCCTTGTTCACGTCCTCGAACACATTGATGCCGCCGATAGCGAAGCTCAGCGCGATCAGCAGGCCGCCGGCAACCACGAACGGAATCATGTAGGACACGCCGGTCATCAGATGCTTATAGGCGCCGGTGCGGGCGGCGGCCTGCGGGGCCTTGGTCTGCTTGGCCTGATCGCCGGAGGGCGCGGCGCCGGTAACCTTGGCGTCGGCAATCGCCGCGCGCACCAGCGCGGCGCCGTCGTGGATCGCCGCCTTGGTGCTGGCCTCGTACAACCGCTTGCCAGCGAAGCGGGTCTTATCCACCTGGGTATCGGCAGCGATGATCACCAAGTCCGCCGCTGCGATGTCCTCGGCGGTGAGCGTATTTTTGGCGCCGACCGAACCCTGGGTTTCCACCTTGATCGCGTGGCCCTGATTCTTGGCGCCCTGTTCCAGCCCTTCGGCGGCCATGAAGGTGTGGGCGATGCCGGTGGGGCAGGAGGTGATGCCGACGATCTTTAGACCGGCAGCGGCTGCCGGGGCGGCGGTCGCCGCTGGCACGCTGGCGAGCGCGGCTTCGATCACGGAAGCGCCGTTACGGATCGCCGGTTCGGTGGCGGTCTCGTAGACCGGCTTGTCGACGAAGCGGGTGGTGTCTACCCGGGTATCGGCGGCGATGATGACTACGTCAGCGGCGGCGATGTCGGTGTCGGACAGGGTGTTTCGCGTCCCCACCGATCCCTGCGTCTCGACCTGGATTTCGTGTCCGAGCGTTTTGGCGGCTTGCTCGAGTCCTTCCGCCGCCATGATGGTGTGCGCGATGCCGGTCGGGCAGGCGGTGACGGCAACTAATCTGGCCATGTTGGGCTTCTCCTCTGTTCTAAATTCGGGTTCTGGAAATTGTTCAGTTGAGCGGGGTTACAGTGATCTGTTGGGCGAGGGCGCGGACCTGGTCCGGCGGTGGCAGATGCGGGCCAAGCCGGGTCAGCTTGGCGGCAGCGAACGCCGTCGCCAGTTGCGCGGTTTTGATGAGCGACAGGTCTTCCAGCCGAGCGGCGACCAGACCGGCCACCATCGCGTCACCCGCGCCGACCGTGCTGGTCACCGCCACCGGCGCGGGATGAGCACGCAGCGCCTGCTCGCGGGTGAGAAACAACGCGCCATCGCCGCCCAGAGAGACCACGATCCATTCGGGCGGATGGGGACCGTTCAGTAGCTCTCGCCCGGCGGCGACCAGCGATTCCAGGGTGTCGAGTGGTTCGCCCAGCAGTTCGGCCAGTTCATGCCGGTTCGGCTTGATCAGGCGGGGTCCGGCGGCCAACGCGGCCCGCAGGGGTGCGCCGCTGGTATCGAGCACCACGGCAGCACCGGTGGCTTGAACCCGCCGGGTCAGGGTGGCGTAGGTTTCCATCGGCATCCCCGGCGGCAGACTCCCGGACAGCACCACCCAGCGCGCCTGGTCAACCAGCAGGTCGAGGCGTTGCAGCACCTGCTCCAGCAAATCAGCGGCGGCGGCGGGGTCGAGCTCCGGCCCCGGCATGTTGAGATCAGTGGTCTCGCCGCTTTCGGTATCGACCAGTTTGGTGTTGATTCGGGTCAGGCCATCGAGGGTGCAACAGTGGTTGGCGATCTTTTTGCGTCGAAACAGCTCCTCGAACAGCGCGGCGTTATCGCGACCCAGTTGGCCGGTGACCGCCGTACTCACCCCGAAGTCGGCCAGGCAGGAGGCGACGTTGATCGCCTTGCCGCCGACATCAACCTGCATTCGCTGGGCACGGTTGACCGCGCCCCGTTGCAGACCGGCGACTTCAATCGTGTGGTCAAGCGCCGGATTGAGAGCGACGGTGACTACCTGGGGAGAGGGGGCGAAGGGATTGAGCGGATTCATAGGGAACGTACCTCTTCGGCGGTGCGGGCGCGCAGCGCACGCCGGGCCAAGTCCTGCATCGCCGCCCGCGATTCGCCGCGCAGCGCCGCTTTCACCGGGGCGATGTCCTGAGCGCTCATGCTCAGTTCGTCAACGCCCAGGCCGGTCAGAATGCGGGCGCCCAACGGATCGCCCGCCAGTCCGCCGCAGACGCCAACCCAGCCCCCGCCGGTTGATCGACTCGCGGTTTGGGCGCCGCGCACCGTGGTGTCGATCAGATTGAGCACCGCCGGATGCAGGCTGTCGGCCTGGGCGGCGAGTTCGGGATGCTGGCGATCCACCGCCAAGGTGTACTGGGTGAGATCGTTGGTGCCGATGGAGAAGAAATCGACCAGGGGCGCGAAGCGGTCGGCCATCACCGCCACTGCTGGCACCTCGACCATGATGCCGAGCTTGACTTCGGGTCCGCCGACCTGCTGGCGAGCGAGTTCACAGTGCCCTCGCAGCACTTCGATCTCGCTCACATGAGTGACCATCGGGAACATGATCCACAGCGGGCCGTGCTGGGCGGCGCGGTACAGCGCGCGCAGTTGGGCATAAAGCAAATCCTGCCGTTGCAACAGCAGCCGCGCGCCGCGCACGCCGAGAAAGGGGTTCTCTTCGTGCGGCAGATTGAGATAGGGCACCTGCTTGTCGCCGCCAATGTCCAGGGCGCGAATGATCAGCCGGCGTCCAACCATCACCTCGGTCATCTCGCGATAGACCCGGTACTGCTCGTCTTCATCCGGCGCATTGTTGCGTTCCAGGAACAGGAACTCGGTGCGCATCAGACCGATGCCCTCGGCTCCGGCGTCGAGCGCCGCTACCGCCTGTTTCGGATTGGCGACGTTGGCGGCGATCTCGATGGTGTGACCGTCGGTGGTGGTCGCTGGCAAATGACGGGTGGCGCGCAGACTCTCGCGGGCGGCGGTCTGGCGGGAGATGACCTCGGCGACGCTGCGTTGATCGGCCTCGCTCAGGTCCAGATAGAGGCAGCCAGTGCCACCATCAACCACTGCGATCCCGCCGTCGGGCGCGGCCAGCAAGGCCGGACCGGCCGCCACAATCGCCGGCAGACCCAGGGTGCGGGCGAGAATCGCGGTGTGCGAGGTGGGGCCGCCGACGCTGGTCGCCAGTCCCACCACGTAGCGGGTGTCGAGATGCAGGGTATCGGATGGGGTAAGATCTTCCGCCGCCAGGATCGAGGGTTCCGTCAGGGTGAGCTGTTGCCGTTCGATACCGAGCAGTTCGGCCAGCACCCGTTCCCCCACATCGCGCAAGTCCAGTGCGCGGGCCGCCAGCAGGGGATCGGCAATCTGCTGGAGTTTGTCGATTCGGGTGCGCAGCGCCCGCTGCCAGGACCAGGCGGCGCCATGCCCCTGCATGATCGTGGCCAGCGCGTCCCGCACCAGCACCGGATCGGCCAGCAGTTCACGCTGCGCGGCGAAGATCGCGGCTTCAGCGGCGCTGAGGCGCTGGCGGGTGCGTCCCTCCAATTCCTCGCGCTCGGCGCGCACCGCCAACAGCGCCTGTTCCAGGGCTTCGCCCTCGGCCACCACGTCGCCGGGCTGATCGCTGATCTCGAAGCGCTGGGAGACGTGACGCACCAGCTTGCCCACCGCCAGTCCGGGACTGGCGCCAAGGCCGTAGACGGTGCGGGGTGCTCCACTGGGCGTCCATTCCGGCGCAATTTTTCGCGCGGCGAGCGCATTGCGACGGGCGCGCTCGGCATCGGCCTGTTCCACGGCGGACAGCCCGCGCATGGTGTCGTGCAGGGCGTTCAGCGCGCGTTGGGCGTCGGGGCCGCGGGCGGCGAGGCGCAGGGTCGCGCCACAGGTGGCGCCGAGCGCGAGCAGGTCGGTCAATCCTTTGGCGTCGGCGAATTCGGCATCCTTATAAATCCGTAACTCGCACGGGAAGCGTTTGGCGGTCTCGACCCAGCGGGTGGCGGGACGGGCGTGCAGACCGTTTGGATAATCCAAAATCCACTCTACTTCAGCGTCCGCCGGCCAGGCGGGGGCTTCTTGTGGCGCCAGAACAGGAGCCGGTTCCGCGGCGTCGCCAAGCGCGGCGATCAGCACCAGCGGATTTTCGGCATGAAACAGGATATCCAGCGCCTCGGGTTGTTGCATCAGCCGGGTCAGCCGGCGCAACACGGCGATGTGTTCGTCCGACTGGGCCGCGATGGCGACGACCAAATGCGCTTTCTGGCCCTCGTTCCACTCGATCCCGTCACGCAATTGCAAAATGGCGATGCCGGTGTGGCGAATGAGATGGCGGTCTTCGATCATGCCGTGCGGGATGGCCACCCCACCGCCGAGAAAGGTGTTCGCCACCTGTTCACGCTTGCGCAGGCTGTCGATGTAGCCGGGTTCGATGTAGCCGGCGTCCGCCAGCAGTTGTCCGGCGAGGCGGATCGCGTCGTCTTTGCTGTCGGCGTGCGCGTCCAGTCGGATGCAGGATTTAGTAATCGTTTTCATTAATCCCTCCTAATAATGGTAAGCAAGTTACACGACATTATTTGTAATCGTTTACATCAATACTGTCAAGCAGAATCGTGGATGTTTGGCGGCTATATGGACCCCATTTTGAAGGGGATGGCGCGAAGCGCCGAGGGGATTGATGGGAATGAATAACCGGTCGGAGAGCGTTTCCCGCCGTGCAGGCGGTTTAGAAACTGTATAAGAACCCCTCGCCCGCAAGCGGGAGAGGGGCAGGGGTGAGGGCATCTTTTCAACGAGTTAGCGCACAAGTGGCTGTACAAAAACGCCTCTTAGAATATCTGGCGTCTGGATTTCGCCGCGCGAGAGCGAGCACCGCTTGGCGGGAACAGCCTGCGCTCTTACGGGCCAAGAATGACCGGCTCCGGCTCCAGTTCGACTCCGAACGCCGCCCGCACCGACGCCTGAATTGCCCGCGCCAACCGCAGCACGTCTGCGCCCCGCGCTCCGCCACGATTGACCAGCACCAGCGCCTGGTTTTCGTAGACGCCAGCCGGTCCGAAATCCCGGCCCTTCCAGCCGCAGCGATCGATCAGCCAGCCGGCCACCAGTTTGATCGTGCCATCCGCTTGCGGGTAGTGGGGTAGATCGGGATACCGAGCGAGTAGTTGTTGGAACGTCGCCGAGTCCACTAGCGGATGCTTGAAAAAACTGCCAGCGTTACCGATTTGCGTCGGGTCGGGCAGCTTGCGCGAGCGAATCGCGATTACCGCATCGGCAACCTCCCGCGCCGTCGGCTCGGCAATCCTTCGTGCTTCCAGTTCCCGCGCCAAGTCGGCGTAGCGGGTTACCGCTTGCCAGCGCTTGGGTAAGCGGAAGGTCACGGCGCTAATCAGATAGCGCCCGGCTGCCTCGTGCTTGAACACGCTGTCCCGATAACCGAAGCGGCAGGCGGCGCGATCGAGGATTGCCGTTGCGCCCGTTTCCAGATCGACCGCTTCCAGGCAGTGGAACCGCTCGGCGATTTCCAGGCCGTAAGCGCCGATGTTCTGGATCGGGGCCGCGCCGACCGTGCCTGGGATCAGCGACAGGTTTTCCAAGCCTGGCCAGCCGCGCTCCAAAGTCCAGCGCACGAAGTCGCGCCAGCTCTCCCCGGCGCCGGCGCGCACAACCCAGGCATCGGCATCCTCCGCGATTCGTTCCCGCCCAGGAATGCGAACGTGCAGCACCAGGCCGTCGAAATCGCCGGCCAGAATCAGGTTGCTGCCGCCACCGAGGATGAAGCGCCGCAGACCCCGCCAACCGGGAACGCGAATCAACTCCGCAAGTTGCGCCGGTTCGGTAATCGTTGCGAACCAAGTCGCGCGGGCGGGCAAAGCGAAGGTATTGAGACGATCCAGCGCCATGTCACGCTGGACGAAATCGGGTAGGATCATGGGCTATCCAGCGGAATTCAGCGGAATCCAGCGGCGCGAACCTTGCCGGCTTACGAAAAACCCGCCACGCGGGCGGGTTTTTTCTATGGAGGCAAACTCAGCTTGACGAGTCGTGCCTCGAGTGCGGCCAGGTAGGGTTCGGGCTGTTGACGGAAACGCAACTGGAGCACCCGCGTCTGCCGGAGTTTGCCGAGTTGCCGACGTTCTT
>JBATNZ010000063.1:0-8516 GCA_049290615.1 Candidatus Contendibacter sp. | reverse complement strand
GCGACAAGCCGGGTTGAAATTGGATGCGATTCATCGGCATGACCGGACTCCAGCGTGAAGGGTACGCCAGCTTACGCCTGATTTTCGGCACAAAACAGGGCCGACTGAAGTATCTTGCTAATCAGGTGCGATCTTGGTGCAGATCAGCCGGTAGCCGAGCGGCATGAAGTCGTCGGCGGGCAGGATTCGCGCCAGTAGCCAGCCAAGCAGGTTGGCAAGCAGCACACCGACGGCGAGCAAAGGGATGAGCAGAATGGCCGGCGAACGATTTTGTAAACTGTCCAAGCCGGCCTTCGCCAAGGCGATCGCGGTCAAGGCGGCGGCGGTTTCACAGGGCGCGCCGAACATGCGCCGCTCGGTCACTTCAAAGCCCTGCCGCTGCACGAGCGCCTCCAGTCCTGGCAAAGTCCAGCGTTGGAAATCGTGCGGCATGTCATGCAATGGATAAAGAAATGGAGTTTGCACGATCAGTTGTCCGCCACCACGCAACACGCGGGCGGCTTCCCGAACGCACTGGTCGGGTGACGGCAGATGTTCGAGTACGTCGAGGGCCAGAACGGCATCAAAGCTTTCGGCGCGAAAGGGCAGACAGTGCCCATCGCCGAAGAGATCGGGGTATCCCGAGTATCCCTTGGCGTGGGTGGTCGGGTAATCGAGACCGATATAAGCCGTATCCGGCCCCAGAAAGGACTCCATTTGCCGATTTCCACAGCCGATATCGAGAATTCGCCCTTGCAAGGGCCGCGCGATCTCAAACCGGTTTTGGTCCTCATGGCGCAGAACGAGCCATTGCGGGTGCAATGGAGTGGCGCGCAAGGGCCGAAGCAGGCGGCGAATTGGGCTAGGTTCCATCGGTTAAGAAGAACCGCTGCGGATAGGCCGCGCCATTGGTCAGGCGCATTGACTTGTACTCACGTTGGCAAAGCATGGTGGACTCGGTTGCCGGTCAGTTTCGGTCGCGCTTGAAATCAAAAATTTTATCGTCTCTCGGTTTCATCAGGTCTTCCAAGGAAAAGCCGGGGCTCCCGGTGGGCGCGGGAGACGCTTGGTCAGGCGCTTGAACTGGGAGATGACCTTGCTCGATACGGCGTTTGAGGGTGTCGGCCACCTGCACGACGGTCGCCGGTTGCGGCGCCGCCAGCACCCGTCCGATGTGGTCCCGCGCCTCGTCGAGCCGGTCGAGCCGGATAAGCAGCGCGGCGTAGTTCAGCCGGTACATCGCCTTGTGGGCATTGATGGCGAGCACCTGCTTGAACAGTGCTTCCGCCTCGGCGAACTTCGCGGCGGACATGGCGCGGAGGGCCATTTCATCAAACACCGTAGCCCATAGTTCCCCTTCCATCCGAGGATTAGCCAGCAACGCCTGAAACAGGGCGTCGACCTGCCCGTCGGGCAGGGAGGAGCATTCCCTTTGCCACTCGCACCGGCTCAGGGCCAGCAGGATATTGATCACTGTGTCGGCAGGGGGTCCATCGCGTAGGCGATTCAACGTCTCCCGCACGACCGACGGATCGGTGGTCGTGGCGTTGCCAGCATTCGCCAAAAGCACCGCCAGCAGACCGGTGGCATCATGCGGCGATAGCGCCGCCGTTTTGGAGAAATAGCGAACCGCGCCGGTGTTGAATTCGTCCCTTTGCAACCAGTCCTTGGTTTGCTCGCGAAGATATACATACAGGCGCCCTGCTTCGTAGTTCGAGGATGCCGACTCGGGGTGGTGGGTTACCTGGCTCAGGATCAGCCGGGACAAATCCTGCCAGTGGATGGCGCGACCGAGGGTAATGGCGCCGAAAAAAACGAAGAATACCGCTACCACCAGCACCCGCGCCTTCGGTTGGAAATTCCAGTTCGGGCTATCCGTCAGGACGAGCGTGGCGATGCCGCCGAACAGGATGCCGAAGGCCGCCAGGTAGTTGCGGTGCTCGTGCATGATCTCCAATGGAAAAAAGGAAGATTCCAGCGCGTGGGCGGCGAGGAAGAACAGAAAGCCGAAGGCAGGCAGCGGAAACCGGCGGGCGAACCGGATCGCCAACCCGCTCGCCAGCAACAGGCCGATCACCGCCGGCAACGTGGTCCACGGAACGAACAGGCCGGTGGACAGCGCAAAATCATCGTGGAAGATGCCCAAAGCGGCGGGGCGCGGCAGCACGATCAGCCCCAGGTAGAACCACAGGGCCCGGGCTTCGGTGAGCAGGCGTCCCCACAGAGTGTAGGCGCGGAAATCGTAGTTCAGCATCGCCGGATGCAGGGCCAGATAGACGAGTCCGCCGACCAGGGGCGCCAGCAACCAGGCGAAGGTATAAACGCGAACGCCGAGGGCGGGTGGTTGCCGGGGCTGCAGCGGATACAGGAACAGCCATTCGATGAGAAAGATGTACCAGGGCAACAGCAGGGCGTTTTCCTTGCTGGCCAGTCCGCACAGCCAGAACAGAGCGCTTGCCGCCAGCAGCGCCGCGCCCTGGAGTCGGTGATCCGGCAACCGCAACCGGCCATGGAGATAAGCCAGCAGCGCCAGCAGCACGAACAAGGCGGACAGCGACGTCATCCGTTGCACCGCATAGAGCACGCTGGTCAGGTTGAGCGGGTGAACCAGCCAAACGGCGGCGATCAGTCCCGCCGCCAAACCGGCCCGGTCGCCGATCAAGCGCAAATCCGCCCGCCGCGCCGCCCACCGCAGTAATAGCCGCGCCAGCAGGAAGATCAGCACGCCATTCAGCAGGTGGATGCCCAGGTTGACGGCCTTGAACGACGCGGCGCCCTCGCCGAAGAAATAGAAGTTGAGTGCGAACGAGGCCATGCTGACCGGGCGCAGGAACGGGCCGGATTCGGTCGAGAATGCGGCCAGCCGCAGCGCTTCGGGATCGAGTCCGCTCAGGCGCAGGTTGGGGTTGTTCTGGATGTTGTAAATGTCGTCGAAGAAGAACGGTCCCGACAGGCCGGGGGCGTAAACGGCGATGGTCGCGAACAGACCGACCACCAGGACGACGAAGGGAATCGCTGCGGTAGCCAGGCCGGAGGGGCGCGCGGGAATATTCAGGGCCATGGGCGGAGCTCGGGTAGGAAGGAGGGATTGCGGGTCATTATCCCCGAGTTTTGCCAGCGATTGTCAACCAGCCATTGCTTTTGCCCAAACAGGGTTCCCGACTGACAATTTTTGTCAGTCAAACGACGGCTTTGGTTGCTAACCCCAAGGCTCGCGTTGGGTTCGGCGTCCCGTATTCCTTGGGTGTAACCGCCCACTCCCCTCGCCCGCTTGCGGGAGAGGGGTTGGGGGTGAGGGCCACAGTTTCAAAGACTTACCCCCTCACCCTAACCCTCTCCCCCTTAGCAGGGGGAGAGGGGACTGAATGATTAGTCTTGGGTTATCAAGTACTCTCATTGGGAAACAAACATTGGCTCGATTCCTGCTTTATAAGAGGCGAAGCAACTTTATCCGACAGTACCCATTGACCCGTGTTGAGGAAACATCCATGAAAACCAGGCAACAAGGCTTTACCCTGATCGAACTCATGATCGTCGTGGCCATCGTTGGCATCTTGGCCGCCATCGCTATCCCGGCTTACAAAGACTACACCGTCCGCGCCAAGGTGAGCGAGTGCGCCGCCACGATCGGCGCCTGCAAGACGTCCGTGACCGAGTTCTACAACACCAGGGGCAATTTCCCCGGAAATGTCAGTTCAGCCGGTTGTTCGACGAGCGTATCCCAATACTGCGGTGGTATCACTTCCGCCACTAATGCAATCACGACCACGGTATTGGCAGCAACCGGCGTCCCGGCGAACTGCAACTTGACGCTCACCGCGGTGGTGGCAGCCACCGAGATCACCGGATGGACGGGCAGCACTACTTGCGCCGCGAAGTATGTGCCGGCTATCTTCCGCTAATCCGGTCTCTTTGAAGTAAAAAAGCCCCGTTGCGGGGCTTTTTTTGTGGGCGCGTTCCGCGAACGCCGCCGCAGGTAGGTCGGATCGAGCGATGCGGAAAATTTAAGCGCGGATTGCGCCGCCCATTCCCGCCATGACATGATTGCAAAGAACACTCCTGCAATCACGCCAAGGTGAAATGATGGCCAGCAACACGGTAACGATCCGCACCGCGCCGGAAATTACCCGGAAAATTGAAGCGTTGGCGACCGCCATGGAGCGATCCCGCACCTGGGTCATCGAAGACGCACTCAAACAGTATCTTGAAACGCAGGCTTGGCAAATCGAAGGAATCCAGGACGCCATGACCGCGCTGGATCGCGGCGCGGGCATTGGTCATGAGGACATCATGGCTGAAATGGATGCGCTGATCGCGAACCCCACATCCCCCACTGAAGGCCGCTCATGAAAATCGTCTGGTCGCCCCAGGCCCGCGGCGATCTTCGAGACCTGGTTTCGTACCTCGTTGCGGATAACCCCGCCGCTGCCCAAGCGCTGCGGACGCGGCTCCAGGAACAGGCCACCGCCTTGGCGGACCACCCAGCGCTCGGGCGACCCGGGCGGGTGCCCGGAACCCGGGAACTGATCATCCCCGGAACGCCCTACCTCATCCCGTACCGGGTCCGGGATCAGCGACTGGAAATCTTGCGCGTCTATCATGGCGCCCGGCGCTGGCCGGAGCGCTTCGATTGAGCGGGCCAAGGCGCGGGAAGGTTCGCCGCGCGTTTCGCCAGGATCGCCCGCGCTGCTTTCGAGGCGGGCTGACGCTTTAGAGCCGCGCTGATGAACGCGGCGGCGTCCACCAGCGCATCGAGAGCGATGCCGGTTTCGATCTCCAGGCCGTTCAGCAGAACGATCACATCCTCGGTGGCGACGTTGCCGGAGGCGCCCGCCGCGTAGGGACAACCGCCCAGACCGGCGACGGAAGCATCGAACACCGCCAGGCCCAATTCCAGCGAAGCGTAAATGTTGACCAGCGCCTGGCCGTAAGTGTCGTGGTAATGACCAGCAAGCCGTTCCATCGGCACCCGCCGGGCCACGGTTTCCAGCAGCCGCTGGGTTCGGCCCGGCGTGCCGACGCCGATGGTGTCGCCCAGGGAAATTTCGTAACAGCCCATCGCGTGGAGCGCGCCGGCCACCTCCGCTACCTTTTCCGGCTCGATTTCACCTTCGTAGGGACAGCCCAGCACGCAGGACACGTAGCCCCGCACCTTGACCCCGTGGCGGTGGGCCGCTTCCACCACCGGACGGAAGCGGTCCAACGATTCCGCAATGGAGCAGTTGATGTTGCGGCGGCAGAAGGTCTCGGAGGCCGCGCCGAACACCGCGATCTCGGTCGCGCCGGCGGCCAGCGCCGCCTCGAAGCCTTGCAGGTTGGGAACCAGCACCGGGTAGCTCACGCCCGGCCGGCGGCGGATGCCCGCCAGAACCGCCGCGCTGTCGGCCATCCGCGGCACCCATTGCGGCGACACGAACGCACCGGCCTCGATAGTGGTGAGACCGGCATCGGCCAGTTGGTCAATCAGCGCCAGCCTGGTTTCGGTGGACACCACCTGCTGCTCGTTCTGCAAGCCGTCGCGGGGACCAACTTCGACAATTTTGACCTTTTGCGGGAAGGGCATCGGCGGTTCCTCTCAAGCAGAACCCCTCTCCCGCAAGCGGGAGAGGGGCAGGGGTGAGGGTGGTTTTAATGCGGCTCAATCCACTGCGGCGGTGGCCCGGCTTTCCGTCGGTTCGGCGGCGAAATCCACCAGTTCCGCCCCATCGCCGACCTGCTCGCCCACGCCAAAACGGAAACCGTTCACCGTACCGGCGGCCGGGGCGGTGAGGGTGTGTTCCATCTTCATCGCTTCCAGGATCAGCAGGGGCGCACCTTTCGCCACCCGCGCGCCGGGTTGCGCCAGCAGGGCGATGACCGTGCCGGGCATGGGCGCCAGCAATCCGCCTTCGGGGCCGCCGCTCTCGGCGTTGAAATACAGCGGGTCCACCCGGGCCAGTTGCCAGACAAGGCCGTTGAGAAACACATGGCGGCGCTCGCCGGCGACGACGCAACTGGCGTCCATGCGGCGGCCGTCCAGCTCCACCCGCAGTGGGCCACGCCGGTTCAGCAGTTCGCCACGGGCCAGCACCTTGCGTCCATCCAGCGTCAGACGATAGCCGTTGTGCTCGTAGCCGACCTTCACCCCGCGCGGGCTGTCGCCCAACCGAAACAGCAGGTTGCGAGTGGCGCTGGCGTTCAACCGCCAGCCGTCGCGGCGGTGCCAGGGCGACCAGGGATCGGGATCGCGGCCAGCGACCTCCTGAGCCTGCCGCGCCTCGCGCAGTAGTTCGGCCAGCGCCGCCACCAGGAACACCTCGTCGGGCGCGCCCTGCTCCAGGGGAAACAGGAAATCCCGCTCGCGTTCGATCAGCTCCGTGTCCAGATGGGCATTGGCGAAGGCGGGGCAGGCCGCCAGCCGGGACAGGAATTCGACGTTGTTGGCCACGCCCACCACCCGGTATTGGGCCAGGGCTTGCAGCAGCCGGGCCAGTGCCCGCTCCCGGTTCACGTCCCAGACGATCAGCTTGGCGATCATCGCGTCGTAGAACGGGGTGATCTCGTCGCCTTCCTCGACCCCGGTATCCACCCGCACGTGCAGCGATTCCTCCGGCGGCGATAAATGGCTGAGCCGGCCGGTGGCGGGCAAAAAGCCCTTGGCGGGGTCTTCGGCGTAGATGCGCGCTTCGATGGCGTGGCCGCGTATCGCCAGTTGCTCCTGGGTCAGCGGCAACGGCTCGCCCGCCGCGATGCGTAATTGCCATTCCACCAGATCGAGGCCGGTAATCATCTCGGTGACGGGATGCTCCACCTGCAAGCGGGTGTTCATCTCCATGAAGTAGAAATTCCCCGCCGGATCGACGATGAATTCCACCGTACCCGCGCCGGCGTAATCCACCGCCCGGGCGGCGTTGATGGCGGCCTGACCCATGGCGGCGCGGCGTTCGGCGGTCATGCCGGGCGCGGGCGCTTCCTCCAGCACTTTCTGGTGGCGGCGCTGTACCGAACAGTCGCGCTCGAACAGGTGGATGCAGTGGCCGTGCCCGTCGCCGAACACCTGAATTTCGATGTGGCGGGGGCGGAGCAGATATTTTTCCAGCAACACCCGGTCGTCGCCGAAGCTGCTGGCCGCCTCGCGCCGGCACGACGCCAGCGCCGCCGCGAAATCCTCGGATTTTTCGACCACCCGCATGCCCTTGCCGCCACCGCCGGCGCTGGCCTTGATCAGCACCGGATAGCCGATGCGATCAGCCTCGGTTTGAAGAAAAGCGGAGGTCTGATCGGCGCCGTGATAACCGGGAACCAGCGGCACCCCGGCCTGTTCCATCAGCGCCTTGGCGGCCGATTTGGAACCCATGGCCCGGATCGCGGCGGGCGGCGGACCGATGAACACGAGGCCAGCTCCGGCGCAGGCTTCGGCGAAGTCGGCGTTCTCGGCCAGGAAGCCGTAACCGGGGTGGATGGCCTCGGCCCCGGTCTGGCGGGCGGCGGCGATGATTTTTTCCGCCGCCAGATAGGACTCGCGGGCGGCGGCGGGACCAATCAAGACCGCTTCGTCGGCCAAGCGCACATGGCGGGCCTCGGCGTCGGCGTCGGAATACACCGCCACGGTGGCGACACCCAGGCGGCGGGCGGTCTTGACGATCCGGCAGGCGATTTCGCCCCGGTTGGCGATCAGGATTTTCTTGAACATGGTCACGGTTCCACAATCCAGTTCGGCGGACGTTTCTCCAGAAAGGCGCTGAGTCCTTCCTTGGCTTCCGGCGTGGCGCGGATTTGGGCGATGCGCCGGGCAGTGTCTTCCACCCGTGCGTCGTCGAGCGGTCGGTCGGCGACGGCGCGGATCAAGTCCTTGGCCGCCGCTTGCGCGTGGGGACCGCCCGCCCGCAGCGCGTTGACCATCTCCCGGACCCTGGCGTCCAGCGCCTCCGGCTCCACCAGTTCGTGAACCAGCCCCAGTTCCCAGGCGCGGCGGGCGCTGATGCGTTCGGCGGTCAGGAAGTAGCGCGACGCCTGGCGCGCGCCGATGGCGCGAAGGACGTAAGGGCCGATGGTGGCGGGGATGAGGCCGAACCGGACCTCGGAGGTGGCGAAAGTGGCGGCGGTGGAGGCGACGCAGATATCGCAGGCCGCCGCCAGCCCCATGCCGCCACCCAAGGCCGCGCCGTGAATCCGGGCGACGGTCGGCTTGCGCAGTTCGGCGAGAGTGCGCAGCATCGTGGCCAGCTTGCGGGCATCATCGAGATTCTGTTCGACGGTGTAGCCGGCGGCCCGTTTCATCCAGTTCAGGTCGGCCCCGGCGGAAAAACTCTTGCCCCGTCCGGCCAGCACCACCACCCGCACCGAATCATCGGCCTCCAGTGCCTGGCAGGCGGCGATGAGTTCCGCAATCAGGGCTTCATCGAAAGCGTTGTGCCGGTCGGGACGGTTCATCCAGATCATGGCCACGCTGTTTTCGCGTTCGATTTCCAGGGTCTGAAACATGGTTTCCGTCTTCTTGGGCAGGAGATGTCTTGGTGCAGTCGTTCACCCCCCTGGCTGCGGCAGGGGTGCGAGGG
>JBATNZ010000062.1:0-18778 GCA_049290615.1 Candidatus Contendibacter sp. | reverse complement strand
AGGGGGTGGGCGGTTACCTCCTCCTACCCTACATCTTGTGTAGCCGCCAATCGTAACCATGGATGAGATTTTTCTCGGGCACCTGGTCGGTCACGGCGATCTGTTCAAGTAAACGGCGAAAGACGAGTCCCCGGCTGCGAGAGGTACGGCGATTAAAGCGGAAGGTGAATTCTTCCAGATAAGACTGTAAGTGCTCATCCGACACCGAGCCTTGGTGGGTCCCCAGAATCCAGCGCTTTAGCAGACTGGCAATGCGGTGAACGCCTGGCATAGCGACATGTGCCGGATCGCCTGAGGAATTCATGATGGTACGCTCATGGACATAGCCACTCTGGGCTAATCGGTTGTACCCGGTCCAGCCATCCGTATGGACGATGGATCCCGGAGCCACTGTATCGCAAACGAAAGGACGCGGACTGGCGTCAGACGCATCGGCAACTTGGCGCATCCTGACCCGACCGAAACCCTTGGGCTGTTTGATTTCTAAGCTGATAAGAACAATAGCTTTCTTCGCACCACGACCCCGTTTGCCATCATGTTTGACACCCCCGATCAGCGCTTCATCCACTTCGACGGTACCCGACAGGGGAGCGCGTTCAGCGCGCACCATCGCGACCCGAAACCGTTGCAAAATGGTCCAGGCCACGCGATACCGCGTGCCCAAGGTCCGTTCGAGGCTTTTGGCAGAAAAACCGTTCTTGGTCGTGGTCACGTGCCATGCCGCTTCGAACCAGGTGGTCAGCGGGGTTCGGGTCTTCTCCAGAATCGTGCCGGCCGTCACGGTCGTCTGGTGGCGACACTTGGGGCATACCAAGCGCCCGCGGGTTTCCCGCCAAGGTTCACCGACCACCCCACAGGCGGGACAAATGAAGCCCTGAGGCCACCGCAACGCTTCAATAAACTTGGAACAGGCCTCCTCGTCATGAAACCACTCGGCAAATTCACGATAGGTCCTCGGATAGTCACGGCCAGCACTGAGGGTCGCGGGTGGGGGCGGAAGGTACTCAACGGCGTCCATCACTATATATTGCGCCAGGCGGAGCTAACCGACCACCCCCTTTGGCGAATTCACCCGGTTTCGGGTTGCGGGGGAGCCGGCTCGAAGCTGTGCAGCATGAGCGTCATCAAGGCCTCCCAACTCTCGAAGCACAGGTAACTGGTCAAAGTCCGAATGTCACTGAACAAGCGTCGTCGCGAGGGTAGTTTTCGGCGGAGCAGTTGGTATTGGTCATCCATCCACTCCAACATCGTATGGACCAAAAAGGCCAGGATGATGAGACTGGCCAGTACTGACGACCAATGCTGCTGAATGAGAATTGCTGCTGATTGGCGTCAAGCCTTGTCAAACCCGGCGCGAGGTCTTTATAATCGCGCTTCCGTTTGACGGGCGATTAGCTCAGTGGGAGAGCACTACCTTCACACGGTAGGGGTCGCTGGTTCGAGCCCAGCATCGCCCACCAAAACCCCCGCAAAAAAGCCGTTCCCCGCGAACGGCTTTTTTGTTGCCCGGCACGCCGGTCATGTCCGGTTACGGAGCGACGGCTTCCCCGGCTTCCTTGTCGCGCTCGATCATGGCATACGCCGAGTGATTGTGAATGGACTCGAAATTCTCCGACTCCACCGCATAGGCCGCGACCCGCTCGTCCCGGTTCAGCTTGGCGGCGATATCGCGCACCATGTCCTCAACGAACTTGGGATTCTCGTAGGCCCGTTCAGTCACGTACTTCTCGTCTGGCCGCTTGAGTAAACCATACAGCTCGCAGGAGGCTTCCTTTTCCACCAGGTCGATGAGATCCTCGATCCAGATGAATCCCCGGGTGCGGATGTTAACGGTCACATGAGATCGCTGGTTGTGCGCGCCGTACCGGGAAATCTTCTTCGAGCAGGGACACAGGCTGGTGACTGGCACCACCACCTTGAGATTCATGGCGGACCGGCCGTTGCGGATTTCGCCGACGAACGTCACCTCGTAGTCCATTAGGCTCTCAACCCCGGACACTGGAGCCGCCTTGGTGACAAAATAGGTGAAAGTCATTTCGATATGACCCGCCTCGGCTTCCAGCCGGTCGGTCATCTCCGCCAGGATGTCCTTAAAGGAATCCACCGAAATCTCGCGCCCGGGCACGTTCAGAATTTCCACGAAGCGCGACATGTGCGTACCCTTGAAGTTGTGGGGCAGATTCACGTACATGTTGAACATGGCAATGGTGTGCTGTTCGCCGCCGCTGCGGTCGCGCACCTTGACCGGATGGCGGATCTCCTTAATCCCGACCTTGTTGATCGCCAACCGGCGGATATCAGCGCTGTTCTGCACGTCGGGGATATGGATCACCGTAGGTATGGCCGCGGAACTCATCGTCAATGGCTTCATGCAACCCTCTCAGCGGCGCGCGCTCGTGCGCCTTCGTTCAAAACCGGTTCCCCACACACGGGGTTATCCCTCTTGGATAAGCCATGCGGTGGTTAATTCCCTAGCATAATGCTCAGACATCGCTCCGGGAGACCGTCGGGACCGTCATGCCCCACTCCATCAGTTGCTGAAACACGCCGTTCGCGTCCAAACCGCATTCGGCCAGCAGCTCCCCCCGCTCGCCCTGTTCCACGAAGCGATCCGGCAACCCGATATGACGCACCGGGAGCTGAACCCCCCGCGCCGCCAGACATTCGCTCACCGCGCTACCGGCGCCGCCGGCCACCGCATTCTCTTCCAGCGTCACCAGCCAACGGTGTTCGGCGGCCATTTGCACCACCATCACTTCATCCAGTGGTTTGATGAAACGCATGTTCACTACCGTGGCATCCAGCCGTTCCGCCACCGCTTCGGCGACCGCGACCATGCCGCCGAACGCCAGCAGCGCCAGCTCCCGACCTCGACGGCGAATCTCGGCCCGGCCCACCGGCAGTGCCCGCAGCTCCCGCTCCAGCGCTACGCCGGACCCCTTGCCGCGCGGATAGCGCACCGCCGCCGGTTGATCGAGCTGGAAACCAGTGTAGAGCATCCGCCGACACTCGTTTTCATCGGCTGGAGCCATCACCACCAGGTTGGGAATGCAGCGGAGATAACTCAAATCGAAACTGCCGGCGTGGGTCGGCCCATCCGGTCCCACCAGCCCGGCGCGGTCGATGGCGAACAACACCGGCAGATTCTGCAAGGCAACATCGTGGATCAGTTGATCGTAGGCCCGTTGCAAAAAGGTGGAATAGATTGCCACCACCGGTTTGAGCCCGTCGCAGGCCATGCCGGCGGCGAGGGTGACCGCGTGCTGCTCGGCGATGGCGACATCGAAATAGCGGTCCGGGAACCGGTCGGAAAACTCGACCAGGCCGGAGCCTTCGCGCATCGCCGGGGTGATGCCGATCAGCCGTTCATCCCGCTCGGCCATGTCGCACAGCCATTCGCCGAATACCTGGGTGTAGGTCGGACCGCCGCCCGACTGGACCGGCTTCAGACCGTGCGCCGGGTCGAATATCCCAACCCCGTGATAGCCCACCGGTTCATCCTCGGCCAGTTTGTAGCCCTTGCCCTTGCGGGTGACCACGTGCAGCAGCCGCGGCCCCTCAAGCACCCGCAGGTTGCGCAGGGTTTGTACCAGGGTGGGTAAATCATGACCATCCACCGGCCCGAAGTAGTTGAAGCCCAGCTCCTCAAACAGCGTGCCACCCGGCGCGAACAGGCCTTTGACGTGTTCTTCGGCGCGGCGGGCTACTTCCAGCATCGACGGCACGTGGCTGAGCACTCTCTTGCCGCTCTCGCGCACCGTGGAGAAAAACCGGCTCGACAACAATTTGGTCAGGTGCGCCGACAGTGCCCCCACGTTCGGCGAGATCGACATCTCATTGTCGTTGAGCACCACCAGCAAATCGTTTTTCAGATGGCCAGCGTGGTTGAGGGCCTCGAAGGCCATGCCGGCGGTCATTGCGCCGTCGCCGATCACCGCGACCACCTTGCGGTCGCTGCCTGCCCGCTCGGCGGCGATGGCCATGCCCAGAGCGGCGCTCAAGGAGGTGCTGGAGTGACCGACGCCGAAGGTGTCGTAGGGACTCTCGCGGCGCTTGGGAAAACCGGCGACGCCATCCTTGCGACGCAGGGTCTCCATGCGGGTCCGGCGGCCGGTCAGAATCTTGTGCGGATAACTTTGATGGCCCACATCCCAAACCAGCCGGTCCTCGGGCGTGTCGAACACGTAGTGCAAGGCGATGGTGAGTTCGACCGCGCCCAGATTGGCGGAGAAATGGCCGCCGGTTTTGGCCACGGTCTGGATCAGAAACTCGCGCAGCTCGTGCGCCAGAACCGGCAACCGCGTTTCTGGCAGCGCGCGCAAATCCAGGGGGGTATCGATCTGTTCCAGCAACGGAAAGGCGGATCCGGTGGTCATTGTTCGTAGAAAGGTCCGTGCCAGTTCGCGGTTGTCGGGTAGTGGAAGGAGAAGGGGAAGGATGAGGTGAGGGGCGCGGTGTTCAGTACGTGCGTTCCACGATGTAGGAGGCGATCCAGCGCAACGGTTCGGCTTCGGGTCCCAGCGGTTGCAGGCTGGCCAGCGCTTCCCCGCGCAGCTCGCGGGCGTGCTCGCGGGCGCCGTCCAGCCCCAACAGCGCGGGATAGGTGGGCTTGTTGAGCGCCCGGTCGGCGCCCTGGGGCTTACCGAGGGTAGCAGTATCGCCGATCACGTCGAGAATGTCGTCGCGGATCTGAAAAGCCAGACCGATGCATTTGGCGTAGCGGTCCAACCGCTCCAGCACCGCCGGTTCGACCGCCGGCTGGCTGAGCGCCCCCAGCAACACGCTGGCGCGGATCAGCGCGCCAGTTTTGTGGATGTGCATGTTTTCCAGTTCGGCCAGAGTCAGTTCCCGGCCGACCGCCGCCAGATCAATCGCTTGGCCACCCACCATGCCGCGGGAACCGGCGGCCTGCGCCAGCACGCCCAGCATTCGCAGCCGGAGGGTCGGGTCCGCCACCATCGCGCTATCCTGGCCGAGCACTTGGAACGCCAGCGCCTGCAGGGCATCGCCGGCCAGAATCGCCAGCGCCTCGCCGAACGCCTTGTGGCAACTCGGCTGGCCGTGACGCAGGTCGTCGTCGTCCATGGCCGGCAGATCATCGTGAATCAGCGAATAGGCATGGATGAACTCCACCGCGCAGGCAGGGCCATCGAGCGCTTCGGGCGCCGCGCCGACCGCCGCGCCGCTCAGGTAGACCAGCACCGGACGGATGCGCTTGCCGCCCCCCAGTACCGCGTAGCGCATGGCCTGGTGCAAAGCGTCGGGGTGGAGGTCGGCCGCCGGCAACCGTTGGTCGAGCGCCCATGCGGCGCGGGCTTGATAACTCCCGATCCATTCCACCGTCATCCGCGTCAACCCGCCAGCGCGGCAAACGGCGTGGTTTCCAGCCGACCGTTGCGTTCGATCAATTGCTCCACCTTTTGCTCGGCTTCCCGTAGCGTGTTCTGACAGCTTTGCACCAAGGCGATGCCGCGCTCGAACCGTTGCAGCGAATCCTCGAGGGTCAGCTCGCCCTGTTCGAGCTGCCCGACCAGGCTTTCCAGTTCCGCCAGCGCCGTTTCGAAAGGAAGGGGGGGATTTTTCTTGGCCGTCATGCCTGTCCATCCGTTTTAGCAGACGCTTACGTTACCTTGCATGCGGCAAACGGTCAATTTCATGCGCTGGAGCCAGGGATGGAAAAACGCGAAACGGCCATCCCTGGCCGTTGTTCCATCCCTACTGATTGGCCGACCACCGCCGTCGAACGCCCGCCGCGGCCAGATCGAAGAATAGTGATCAAGCCGCCGGCTCGGCGATCCTGGCGACAACGGCCGGCTCGGGTGATTTAATGGCACGGACCTTCTTGGCCTTGGCTTCCGCCGCCGCCGCTTCAGTCAGTTCCTGAATGTTCCGGCTCAGCAAATCCACCTGCTCGAACAACTGCTGGATATCGTCCCGGCCCGGTACGCCCAAGCGGCGCAAGGCGCGCGCCACCCGCGCCTGAAAGACTTCCTCCAGCTTGTTCCACGCCCCGGTCGCTCTTTCCCGGATTTCCTCGACCTTGCCCTTCATGGTCTCGACCCCGCTTTTCATCGGTTCGATCTTCTCATCAACGGTCTTCTTCATCCGTGCGTCCACGGCCTGCCCTTCCTGGACCAGGGTTTCAAACAACTTGCCACCCTCGTCCTGAGTTTTGGCGAAAGCGCCGAGTCCGGCGAGCCAGATTTGGCGCGCGAAGTCCCGAACATTGTGGGTAAGTGGGTTTTCAAGCAAATTGGCTTTCATGTCTGGAGCCCTTACTATGCGATTGCGCAAGACTTGGCTTGCATTGTTTGCTATTCCTGGATTCGATCCTTCCGGGAGCTTTGGCGGGCGGTCATTCCGGAAGACCGCCTTGATTCAGGAAATTAGCAAATAAAATTAGAGTACGCATACTAAGGATTCCAGACCGACATCCGACGCGCGGTTGTTTTCGGACGAATTGACTTGAAAGCCATGAAGGTCCAGCCTCCGGTTTGCCCGGGGACAAATCGATACAACAGGCTGGAAATCGCGCTCGCGAAGCGGAAGAGAACTTCAAGCGTCCCCGTGGGTGAAACGAATGATGCGGCGGCGATCCTGCTTGGTGGGTCGACCAGCCGGTTGAGGAAACAGGGAGCGTTCCAGACGCCGTTGTTCGCGCAAGGCTTCGCGCCGCTGGCGACTTTCGGCGGTCTCTTCGTACAGCAGAACCGCCACGCTGGCGGGACCACGCCGACCACTCAGCGCCTTGACCGCGACGAGGCGCTCATCCGGGCCGCGCTGGATCCGCAGCACTTCACCCAGGCGAACGGTATGGGACGGTTTACAGCGCTGGCCACCCGCATGGACCTTGCCGCCAGCGACCGCTTCAGCCGCCAGACCGCGCGTCTTGAAGAAGCGCGCGGCCCACAACCATTTATCGAGGCGGACCCGATCCACCACGCCGGCGACGGCCGCTGGCCGGTCGTCTCTGTGGGTGACCACCATTTCCTTCAGCTCCGGCTTGAGCCCGGCCGATTCTCCGGGCCGCGACCCGAGCGCGGTTCTTCATCCGGCAAGGTGATATTCAGTTCCAGGACTTCATAGCCGCCTTCGCGATCCAGATGCACCTTGATCTGGCTCTGGTCCACTGGCACGTATTTACGCACCACCTCCAGCAGTTCTTTCTTAAGCGCCGGCAGATAGTCGGGACTGCCGCGACGGCTGCCCCGCTCGTGCGCGACGATGATCTGCAACCGCTCCTTGGCCAGAGCGGCTGTTTTATTCGGCGATGCGCGGAAGAAGTTCTCGAACAGACCCATGGTTCACCCCCCGCCAAACAGACGTTGTAAAAATCCCTTCTTCTGGGTAGTGATAAACCGATGCGGCAGATTCTTGCCCAGGAAACGATCCACCAGATCGCCATAGGCGGCACCCGCGTCGCTACCCTCCTCCAAAATGACGGGGACACCGGCATTCGAAGATTGCAAGACGGTTTGTGATTCCGGAATCACTCCCAACAGCGGAATGCCCAGAATCTCCAGCACATCCTCCACGCTGAGCATGTCGCCCCGATCAGCGCGCTCCGGCGCGTAGCGCGTCAACACCAGATGCTCCTTGACCGGCGCTTCGCCCTGCTCGGCGCGGCGCGAGCGGCTGGCCAGAATGCCGAGGATCCGGTCGGAATCGCGCACCGAGGACACCTCCGGATTGGTCACCACCAGGGCTTCGTCGGCGAAATACAGCGCCATCAGCGCGCCCCGCTCGATGCCGGCCGGCGAGTCGCAGACGATGTATTCGAAACTCTGCCGGAGTTCGTCCAGGACTCGTTCCACCCCTTCCTTGGTCAACGCGTCCTTGTCGCGGGTCTGCGACGCCGGCAGAATGTGGAGATTCTCCACGCGCTTGTCACGAATCAGCGCCTGGTTAAGGTTGGCCTCACCGTTAATAATGTTGACGAAGTCGTATACCACCCGGCGCTCGCAGCCCATGATTAGATCCAGGTTGCGCAAGCCCACATCGAAATCAATCACCACGGTCCGGGAACCACGTTGAGCCAGACCAGTGGCAAAACTGGCGCTGGTGGTGGTTTTGCCCACGCCTCCCTTGCCGGAAGTCACAACGATGACGGTAGCCAAGTTGTCATCTCACACGATAAGTTGCAGTTAAAATTGATAAAATTCAGAATATTAATCTGAATCCCAACCGACGGTCAGCGGATCAGGTGATCGATGACCAGCCGGTCATCCACCAGATGAATCTGCATGGCCTTGCCTCGTTCGGCGGGATCGAGCTGTTCGCTGATGCGATAGCGACCCGCGATCGAGATCAGTTCCGCCTCCAGACTCTGACAGAAAATCCAGGTCTCGACATCGCCCTTGACCCCCGCCAAGGCACGCCCACGCAGCGCGCCGTAGATGTGAATATTGCCATCGGCGATGACCTCGGCGCCGGCGCTAACCGGACCCAGCACGACCAGATCGCTGTCCGCCGCATAGATTTGCTGGCCGGATCGAACCGGATGGTTAATGAGCCGGCTACGAGCCGGCGCCGGATCGGCCCGCTCGGGTTTCCTAGCCACGCCGGCGGCGCGGCTCTCGGGCAGCACCGGCAAACTGGCTTGGCGGGCAATGGCTTGCAATTCCGCGCTGCCGTTGCGGATGCCTACCGGCGCCATGCCATGCCCGCGCAGCAACTCGTACAGTCCGTTGAAATCGACGCCATCCATGCCGTTTGGAGGTTCCACCAACCCCTCCAGATCGATGACCACCGGGGTATTGTTGAAAAAGTTGGGTGCCTGCTTGACCTTTTCCGCCAGATGCCGCTCGATGGCGGCCCGATCCAGTTGAAACAGATGCAGGACGGTCAGGGTGAACAGGCTACCCTTGAGCTCGAAGGGCGGGGCGTTTTCGCTGGCGAAATGGGGGGATTGCAGGAGCATGGCGGTACGGGAGTTCTCTAGCTGATCGATTGATTTTCCGCGTATTCTACACACCAACCGTCACGGGGGAACCCACTTGCGGTTTGAACGGTTTGAACGGTTTGAACGGCCAGGATCGGATTCCCTCAGTGATCATGCCCGTGCGCGTGAACATGCCCATGGGCCAGTTCCTGCGCCGTCGCGTCCCGCACCTCCAGCACATCCACCTCGAAATGCAGGTTCTTGCCCGCCATCGGATGGTTGGCGTCCAGCACCACGACCTGGTCGTTCACGCCAACCACGGTGAAATTCAGAATGCCCTGCGCGCCCTCGCCTTGAACCTGCATCCCCACCTGAATGTCCTCGCTGGGTGGGAACTGCTCGCGCGGCGCCTCGAATACTGCTTGGGGGTTGTACTCGCCATAGCCATTGGTGGGCGTCACATGAATCGCCGCGATGAACCCCGCCTCGCAGCCCTCCAGCGCGTTCTCCAGCCCCGGGATGATATTGCCGAAACCGTGCAGATAGACAAACGGCTCATGCCCGCGACTGGAATCGAGCTGAACGCCCAAGTCGTCGGTGAGGGTGTAGTGCAGGGACACGACCCTGCCGTGAGCTGCTTTCATGGAAAAACCCCTGTGGGCTGGAAACAGACTTTACTATAGAACATCCCGCGCGCATCCGCCAAAAACCACGCGGACAAGCACTGTCGTTTATCCGAACGCGCCGCCTATACTTGAGTTATTGTCCATCGAACTCGTGGGGGAGTTTTCGCCATGCCTGTCATCCCGCCCCGCGCCTGCCGGCTGTTCATCGCGTCATGGCTGCTTGCCGGTCTGTTCTGGCTGGGCGGCTGCGCGACGCCGCCCGCGTCCCCGCGCGACCCGCATGCCGCCGCCCGCCAGCGCATCCTCGGCGCCGCCGAACAACTGGTCGGGACACCCTATGTCCTGGGCGGCGAATCGCCGAGCGGAATGGATTGCAGCGGCCTGGTGCAGTACGCTTACCGGCAGGCGGGTATCCGGGTGCCGCGCACCACGGTGGAGCAATTCCAGGCGGGGCGGTTCCAGCGCCAAGTGCTGCCGGGCGATTTACTGTTCTTTCGCACTGACGCCAGCGGATGGATTTCTCATGTCGGGATCTACGCGGGGGGCGGACAAATGATCCATGCGTCCTCGGGTAGCGGGCAGGTCCGCAAGGTCAGTCTGCGCCAGCCGTACTGGCGGCGGCGGATGGCTGGCGGCGCCACCTTCCTGGGCGGTGAGAATCCGCCGGTCACCCGGCGCTGGCCGACGAACGAGGGGCCGAATAGCTAGATGCCCGCGCCGGGCGTCTTCAGGCAGATTCTACGCGCCGAACGCCGCGACCAGCTCGCCGGCGCTGAAAATCGTTAGAGCGCCGGGGTGCATCACCGTCCACGGCTCGTTATCGGTCAGCGGTCGGGTCGCCATCACGGTCACCACATCGGCGGGCGTGGTTTCCGCCTGAAAGTCCACCGTCATGTCGGCATCCATCAGCCGGGCCTGGCCGAACGGCGCCCGGCGGGTCAGCCACGACAGTTGGGTGCCGCAATGGGCGTAGAGATACCGGGAGTCGCTGAGCAGGAAGTTGAAAACGCCGCGCTGATTCAACTCCTGGGAGAGGGCATGGATATACCGCCACAGGCCGGCGGGCCGGCGCGGCGGCTTGGGGAAGCGGGTACGGATGTGATCCAGCAACCAGCAGAAGGCGTGCTCGCTATCGGTGGCGCCAATCGGCCGGTAGAAACCGAGCGGCAGCCGCTTCACCCCGCGCAACTGACCGTTGTGAGCGAACACCCAGTGCCGTCCCCACAGTTCGCGGCTAAAGGGATGGGTGTTCTCCAGGCAAACCCGGCCACGGTTGGCGCGGCGGATGTGACTGATCACGATCAGGCTCTTGATGGCGTAGCGCTGCACCAGCCGGGCGATTTCCGACTCGGCGCTGGGGTTGGGATCGTGAAAGGCCCGGCAGCCGCGCCCCTCGTAGAAGGCGATGCCCCAGCCGTCGCGGTGCGGGCCAGTCTTGCCACCACGCTGCATCAGCCCGGTGAAGCTGAAGCAGATGTCGGTGGGCACGTTGGCGCTCATCCCGAGCAACTCGCACATGATCGAACTCCGGCTCAGCTCCAGCGCGGCCCTGGCGCCGACGACCGGCTGGATTCGGCGATGCCCCGCGCCCGGCGGATGTGGTCCAGGAACGGATTGGTGCGCAATTCCTGCTCCAGCGTGGTGACAGGGCCATGGCCGCTGCATACCAGCAGGTGGCCCGGCAACTCCAGCAAGCGGCTTAGACTGACCTGCATCAATTCCGGATCGCTCATGGGAAAGTCGGTGCGACCGATGCTGCCGGCGAACAGGGTATCGCCGACGAAAATGTAGGTATCGTCGTAGTAGCAGCCCTGTCCCGGGGTGTGGCCCGGCGTGGACAGGAAACGGAAACGCAGATTTCCGACCTCGATGGCGTCGCCATCGTGTACTTCCCGATCAATCCGCCCACCCGGCCGGTCGAAATCGGCCATGCCGAACAGCAGCGAGCCTTGTTGCGGCAGGGTATCGAACATCGGTCGCTCCAGCGCCGGCAGATAAGTTAGCGCTGCGGGGAATTCCCGTTGCAGGTCCGCCAGCCCGCCGGCGTGATCGAAATGAGCATGGGTCAGCAGAATCGCCTGTAAATCCGGGCGCGGTTGCATCTTCGCCAGCGCGTTCGCCAGTTGCGGCCCATCACCGGTATCCACCACGGCGCACTGGCCGGTGGCGGGGTCTTCGAGCAGATAGGCGTTGACTTGGAACGCGCCCAAGGTGAGACAGCGGACATTCATGGGGGATACTCGATGATGTGGTCTTCCAACCGTCGGGTCCGCCGTTCCGGCACCGCCCAGCCGCACGCGCTCGCGCCGGCTCGCCGGGTGGAGTTCGGGTCGCCGGTTCGCAGTGGATGCCAGTCCGGCAGTGGCAGGCCCTCTGCCCGCAACCGGTAGGCGCAGGTGCGCGGTAGCCAACCGACCTGTCGAACTTCGGCGGGCGTCAGTTGCACGCAGTCGGGCACCCAACGGAAGCGGTCGGCGTAGCGGCTACAACGGCCGGTGGCAAGATCCAACAGCCGACAGGCGACGTTGGTGTGGAACAACTCTCCCGTCTCTTCGTCCTCCAGCTTGTGCAGGCAGCACTTGCCACAGCCGTCACATAGCGCTTCCCACTCGGTCTGGGTAAGTTGGGCGAGGGCTTTGGTTTGCCAAAACGGGGGTTCGGCGCTCATGCGAGAAGCGTGGGGCGCGGCGCGAGGACGCCGCCGGGGCATCCCCGCGATCAGCTCAGGAATGGATGTATTCGCGCAGATTCTGCGCTTCGATAGCGGTCTCTTCCAGCTTGGCCTTGACCAGATCGCCGATGGACACCACTCCGATCATCTTGCCGTCTTCCACCACCGGTATGTGGCGAAACCGCTTGGCAGTCATGATGGCGAGGGTTTCGTTCGCCGTATCGCCGGGTTTGCCAAGGGTCATGTCGCAGGTCATGTAGGGTCGAATCGACATTTTGGCAAAATCGGTTCTGCCTTCGGCGCATAGGTTCAATATGTCGCGCTCGGTGAAGATGCCCGCCGGCACTCCGCTGGCTTCCTGCACCATCACCGAACCGACTCGATGGTCGTTCATGGCGCGGATGGCGTCGGCGACGGTGGCCGTTGTCGGCACGGTGACCGGCTGGCCGCCTTTTTTCTTCAAAATTTCCTTCAATTGCATCATGTTCGAGCACCCCTTGGGTTGATTAAAACGGACTGACTAAGCCATTCGCCAATAATCTAGCAAATTTATCGGTTTTAGCCAGCAGCGGAAACAGGCCGACGCCGCACGCTCCCCGGAGGGGGGCGCAACGCCCGCCGCCCCGCGCGTTTATCAACTTCCCAGCGCCAGCAACAATCCATTCAATCGCTTCACAAAACTGGCCGGATCTTCCAATTGCCCACCCTCGGCCAGCACCGCTTGCTCGAACAGCAGATGGGTCCAGTCACCAAAGCGGCCGGCATCCGGCTCGTCCTTCATGCGCGCGATCAGTGGATGGTGAGGATTCAGTTCCAGATACGGCTTGCTCATCGGCACGCTCTGGCCGGCATCGCGCAGCAGGCGTTCCAGATGGGCGCTGAGCGCGTGTTCGTCCACCACCAGACAGGCCGGCGAATCGGTCAGCCGCGAGGAAATCCGCGCTTCCTTGACTTTATCGCCCAGCACCTCCTTGACCCGGGCCAGCAAATCCTTGAATTGATCCTCGGCCTGTTTTTGCTCCTGTTTTTCGTCTTCCGAGGCGATCTTGTCCAGATCCAGGGCGCCCTTGGCCACCGACTGGAGCGGCTTGCCCTCGAACTCGGTCAGGTGCGACATCAGCCACTCGTCCACCCGATCAGTCAACAATAGTACTTCCAGTCCCTTCTTACGGAAAATTTCCAGGTGTGGGCTGTTCTTCGCGGCGGCGAAGCTGTCGGCGACGATGTAGTAAATCTTGTCTTGGCCTTCCTTGATCCGCCCGAGGTAATCGGCCAGCGACACGGTCTGCTCGGCGCTGTCGGCATGGGTCGAGGCGAAGCGCAGCAGTTTGGCGATCTGCTCGCGATTGCCATAATCCTCCGCCGGCCCTTCCTTGAGCGCTCGCCCGAATTCCTTCCAGAATTTGCCGTACTTTTCAGCATCGTTCGCGGCCAGGTCCTCCAGCAGACCCAGCACCTTCTTGACCGAACCGGCGCGGATGCCGTCCACCACCTTGCTGCCTTGCAGAATCTCGCGGGAGATGTTCAGCGGCAGATCGTTGGAGTCGATCACGCCGCGCACGAAGCGCAGGTAGCGCGGCATCAGGTGCTCGGCGTCGTCCATGATGAACACCCGCTGCACGTACAGCTTCACCCCGTGACTCTGCTCGCGGTCCCATAGATCGAAGGGCGCGCGGGCCGGGATGAACAGCAGCGAGGTGTACTCCAACTTGCCCTCCACCCGATTGTGGGTCCAGGCCAGCGGGTCCTCGAAATCGTGGCCGACATGCTTGTAGAACTCCCGGTATTCGTCTTCCGTAATCTCCTGCTTGGGCCGCGCCCACAGCGCCGCCGCCTGATTGATCCGCTCGTCCTCGACTACCGGCGGTGCGTCCTTGTCTTCACTCGGCTTTTGCACCGGCATCAGCACCGGCAGGGTGATATGGTCGGAATACTTGGTGATGATCGAGCGTAACTGCCACTCGTTCAACAATTCCGCCTCGTCCTCGCGCAAATGCAGGATCACTTCGGTGCCGCGCGTCGGCTTGTCCACCGTCTCCAGCGTGTACTCGCCTTCGCCGTTGGACTCCCAGCAGACTCCGTGTTCCGCTCCCATGCCGGCGCGGCGGGTCAACAGAACCACCTTGTCGGCGACGATGAAACTGGAATAGAAGCCGACGCCGAACTGGCCAATCAGATTTGCGTCCTTGGCCTGATCGCCGCTCAGCTTGCTCATGAACTGGCGGGTTCCGGAACGGGCGATGGTGCCGATGTTGTCGATGACTTCCTGCCGGTCCATGCCGATGCCGTTGTCGGATACCGTGATCGTGCGGGCGTCCTTGTCGAAGCTGACCCGGATTTTCAGGTCGGGATCGTTCTCATACAGGGCGCTGTCGGTCAGGGATTCGAAGCGCAGCTTGTCACAGGCGTCGGAGGCGTTGGAAATCAGTTCGCGGAGGAAGACTTCCTTGTGTGAATACAGGGAATGTGCGACCAGGCGCAGCAATTGCTGCACCTCGGCCTGAAAACCAAGGGTTTCCTTATGGGCTTCGACGGTCATGGGGGTCGGTCTCCTGGTGGATGTTCGTAGTCGAAAGCCGATATGAGGGCGGGCGGTGGGATTTCAAGGAAGGGTGAAAACTAGCCGCTACCCGACCACATCCACACCCTCGTGCCGCAGCAGCCAACGCTTGATTCCCAGTGGATCGCCGGTGACCGCGCCGGCATAGCCACCCAGACCCTGCCGGCCCACCACCCGATGACAGGGGATCAGAATCGGCGCGGGGTTGTTGCGGCAAGCGCCGCCGATGGCGCGGGCGGCGGTATCGAGTTGTCGCGCCAGTTCGCCGTAGGTCAGCACGGTTCCCGCTGGAATGGCTTGCAGCGCCGCCCACACCCGTCGTTGAAACGTGGTCCCGGCTGGCGCCAGCGGCGCCGTGAACCGATAGCGGGGATCACGGAAATACGCCTCCAGTTGCTCGATCACCATCTGGGTCGCGGCGTCGGTCGGCGGCTGTTCGGGCGCATCGGCGGGCAGATAATCCAGTTCGTTCACGGCATCGCCAGCCATGCGGATGCCAATCCGACCCAGCGGCGTGGCAATGACGGCTTGATAGGAAGCGTTCGTCGTCATGATTAACCCTCGGGTGGAACATAGGCCAGCCAGTCGCGGCTGGCGTCGCCGTAGACCATAAAGTACGGATTGAGCAGCGATTCACGGGTGTTGTAGCGCAACGGCACGCCGGTTTCCGCCGACACCACCCGGCCTCCGGCCACTTCGACGATGCACTGAGCAGCGGCGGTATCCCATTCCGAGGTCGGGCCAAGCCGTGGATACACGTCCGCCGCGCCCTCCGCCACTTGGCAGAGTTTGAGCGAACTGCCGATGGTGACCAACTCGTGTGTACCCAGCGCGGCGACGAATTTTTGTAGACCCGGCCCGCCGTGAGAGCGGCTGCCGACCACCCGTACCGGCCCGCCGGGTTGCAACGGCTTGACCTTGATCGGGCGCGGCGGCTGGCCCAGATCTTCACGGAATGCGCCGCAACCACGGACCGCGAAGTAGCACAGTCCGGTCACCGGCGCACGCACGACGCCGAGAACCGGCTCGTGCTCCTCGATCAGGGCGATGTTGACGGTAAACTGGCCGTTGCGCTGGACAAACTCCTTGGTGCCATCCAACGGGTCCACCAGCCAGTAGCGCCGCCAGCGCGCCCGCTCGGCGAACGGCACGCTGGCCGATTCCTCGGACAGGATGGGGATGTCCGGGGTCAGGTGTTGCAGCCCGGCGACGATGGCGTGATGCGCGGCCAGATCGGCGGTGGTCAGCGGACTGTCGTCGTCCTTGGCGGTCACCCCGAATCTCGTGGCGTAAATCTCCAGAATGCGCGCGCTAGCCTCCACCGCCAGTGCCCGGACCGGCTTCAGCCAAGCGACCCATTCATCACGCATAACCCATTTCTCCACGCCCCGAAACGAAAAAGGGCGACCTTGGAAGGATCGCCCCGCCGCTGACCCGCCGTCGAACCTCAGGCCAGCTTTTCCTTGATGCGGGCCGCCTTGCCTTCCAAGCCGCGCAGGTAGTACAGCTTGGCGCGGCGCACGTCGCCCCGGCGCTTGACCGTAATATCGGCGATGGCCGGGCTGTAGGACTGGAACACCCGCTCCACCCCCTCGCCGTGGGAGATTTTGCGCACGGTGAACGCCGAGTTCAGACCGCGATTGCGCTTGGCGATGACGATGCCCTCAAACGCCTGCAGGCGCTCGCGACTGCCCTCCTTCACCTTGACCCGCACCACCACGGTATCGCCGGGACCGAAGGCCGGGATTTCGCGGGTCATCTGCTCCCGCTCGAATGCTTCAACCAGTTTGCTCATGACACTACGCTCCACGTTGCTCCGTGAGATCCCCGGCGGCGCCGGCGCTCTCCGTTCTCTCTCGATAATCGCGAATAAATTCATCCAGCAGTGCTCGATCCCCAGCATCCAGCAACCGACCCACCAGCAGTTCGGGCCGCCGCAACCAGGTTCGGCCCAACGACTCGCGTCGTCGCCAGCGGGCGATGGCGGCGTGATCGCCGCTCAGCAGCACTGCCGGAACCCGGCGCCCGTCCAGTTCCTCCGGGCGGGTGTAATGCGGACAGTCCAGCAGACCGTCCATGAACGAATCCTGTTCGGCCGATTCCTGGTCGTTCAGCGCGCCCGGCAGCAACCGGACCACAGCGTCGATCACCACCAGCGCCGCCAGTTCGCCGCCGCTGAGCACGTAATCGCCGATGGACCATTCTTCATCCACTTCGGCTTCGATCAAGCGCTCGTCAATACCCTCGTAGCGGCCGGCGAGCAGGATCAGTCTTGGCTCCCGCGCCAGTTCCCGCACCCCGTCCTGATTCAGCGGCCGGCCCTGCGGGCTGAGATAAATCGTTTTTCCAGACCGTTCCGCCGCCGCTCGCGCCCGCCGCAGCGCATCGCGCAGCGGCTGCACCTTCATCACCATGCCTGGCCCGCCACCGTAGGGTCGGTCGTCCACGGTGCGATGGCGGTCGTGGGTATCGTCACGCGGATCCCAGGTCGCCACCGTCAACAAACCGCGTTCCACTGCCCGGCCCGTGACTCCGAAGCGGAGCAGGGTCTCGACCATTTCGGGAAACAGGGTGACCACATCCACGCGCACGGCGGCGTTCCCAGTATTCAAGCACCCTCACCCCCGACCCCTCTCCCAGAGGGCGAGGGGGGCAATTAAAAATCCGGGTCCCAATCCACTTTCATCAGGCGTTGTTCGAGATCCACATCGACCACCACCTGGCCCCGGACAAACGGCAGCAAGCGTTCCCGCTCACCCTTCACTACCAGCACGTCATTGGCTCCGGTGGCGAGCAGATGGGAAACCGCGCCCAGTTCCACCCCCTCCAGCGTCACCACCCGCAAGCCTTCCAGATCGGCCCAGTAATATTCACCAGGTTCGGGCGGCGGCAGTTGCGCGCGGCGCACCGCGATCTCGGCTTGCAGCAGGGCGGTGGCTTGGTCGCGGTCGTCGCAACCGGCGAACTTCAGCACCACCCCCGCTCCATGAGCGCGGCCCGCCTCGATTTTGAATTCCCGCCACTCGCTCTGGCGCTTCAGGAACACCGGGTCATAGCGGGTGACGCCTTCGCGCGGTTCGGTGTGGGAAAACACCCGCACCCAGCCATTCACACCGAACAGGCCGGACACCCGGCCCAGCACCACCCAGTCGCTCATCGCGGCGGCAACGCATCGCTACCCTGGCATTACTGCGCCGGTTGCTGGCGCGCGTATTCCTTGATCAGACTGTTCACCCGCTCGGAGGGTTGCGCGCCAGTACCCAGCCAGTACTGTACCCGTTCCTGATTCAGGCTCAATCGCACGTCTTGACCGCTGGCGATTGGATTGAAAAAACCGACGCGCTCGATATAGCGACCGTCGCGCCGGTTGCGGCTGTCGGTCACAACCACGGTGTAAAAGGGGCGCTTTTTGGCGCCGCCGCGAGACAGGCGGATGGTAACCATACGCTGCGAGTACCTCTTGCGAATTCGGACAAGAAAAAGCCACCCCGTCCGGGGCAGCTTAAGGAAACGGAAGATGTTACCCGAACTTCCGCGGATTTGAAACCAGTTGGCCAAGCCAGGGTGTGATTCAAAGTGATGCATCGCCCATAATACCGCTGACCTACTGATGCCGCCCGAGGAGACCCCCCATGCCCGCCACTGACCGTGACCAAATTTTGCTGAAGCTCCTGAATGGTCATCCGTTCTTGCGTGCCCGGGTGGAAAGCCTATTGGGTGTGGTGGAGGATGCGGCGGGCGACGGTAAGAAAGCCGATGCGGCGGAACGGCGCATGATCGAAGAATCGGTGAGCTGGATGGGTCGATGGTGCCGGTGGTGGAACCGTCACCCGAGGCCGAAGACCAGCGCCAGGATAAGGTGTTGATCCGGAAAGAAATGCGTCTGAGGCTCAAGCTCCCCGGCGCCTGGTGGTCCTTACAAGTGTAGGTTTTTCCGTAAAGAGTAAGCGAGACATGAGGTTGCGGTAAAATGGCCGATAGGGAAATCGCCTGGTTACCGGAGGAACCGTCATGTCTCGCTCGCCCGAACTGTATCAATG
>JBATNZ010000061.1:0-3988 GCA_049290615.1 Candidatus Contendibacter sp. | reverse complement strand
CCGCCGGCCAGCGGCGGCCGATGCCGCTCCATCCGCCGGGGCGGCTTGTACTCCACCAGCAGTTCCTCGGTGATCGGCAGTACCGGAATCTTCTGGCCGATGAAGTCCTCGATCTCCGGCAGCGAGTAGACGTATTGCTCGCAGGCGAAGCTGATGGCGTCGCCGCTGGCGCCCACGCGGGCGGTGCGGCCGATGCGGTGGACGTAATCTTCCCGTTCCTGCGGCAAATCGAAGTTAATCACATGGGTGACATCCGCGATGTGGAGACCACGCGCCGCCACGTCGGTCGCCACCAGGATCGGCAATTCGCCGTGTTGGAACGACTCCAGCAGTTTCAACCGCTTGTGCTGGGGAATGTCGCCCGATAGCACGCCGGCCTCGTAGCCGTTGCCCAGCAGATAGCCGGCAACCCGATCCGCCGCCTTCTTGGTGTTGACGAAGATCATGATGCGCTTGGGCTCCTGCTGGCGCAGCACCCCGAACAACAGCGCGATCTTGTCGTGGGCGGAGACGTGATACAGTGCTTGGCGCACCTTGTCGGCGGTCACGTGCTCGGCCTCGATCCGGATGACCTGGGGGTTGTTCATGTGCTCGTAGGCCAGTTCCATGACCCGGTTGCTCAGGGTGGCCGAAAACAGCATGTTGATGCGCTGGCCGGGCGGCGGCATCTTGCGCAGCAGGTAGCGGATATCGGTGATGAAGCCGAGATCGAACATGCGGTCGGCCTCGTCCAGCACCACCACCTCGATGTGGTTGAGCTGGTAGATCCCCTGTTTGTAGTAGTCGATCAGGCGGCCGGGCGTGCCGATCAGCACGTCCACCCCGGTTTCGAGTTGACGGCGCTGAGAGTCGTAGCCGGTGCCGCCGAACACGGCGACGAAGCTGAGGCCGGTATAGCGGCCCAGCAGTTCGGCGTCGCGGTGGATCTGCACCGCCAGTTCGCGGGTGGGCGCAATGACAATGGCCCAGGGGCCGGCCGCGTCCTCGGCGATGGGAGTTTCCATCAAGTGGTGCAGGGCGGCGAGCAGAAAGGCGGCGGTCTTGCCGGTGCCGGTCTGGGCCTGACCGGCGATGTCCTGGCCTTTGAGCGCCAGCGGCAGGGTGGCGGCCTGAATCGGCGTGCAATAGACAAAGCCGGCGTCTTCCACGCTTTCCAGCAGTGAATCGGTCAGGCTGAGTGAGGAAAACGGGATGTGGGTCAGATGATCGGTTTGCATGGGTTGGCGATGATCCCGGGTGAGCAGGGTGGGGGGCTTGCGCGAGCGCCCGGTTTGGGCTGAAATGAACCGAAAGATAAGTTGTGCCCCGATTGATTATTTTGCCACAATATCTCCCGTTGAACGCCGCGCGCCGCCGATTTTCGCGGCCGCTCCCGGCGGTGGCTGCCTGGTCCGCTCGACCGCCCCGCGATGACCGTCCCGGCTTTTCCGATCCATCCGTAGCGACGAACCACATTCCTTTCCCTTCCGAATTGGAGGACTTTATCCGTGAGCGAGCAAATCGTGCATATCACCGACGACACCTTCGGAGCCGAGGTGCTCGAGGCCGAGCAGCCGGTATTGGTCGACTACTGGGCCGAGTGGTGCGGTCCGTGCCGGATGATCGCGCCGATTCTGGACGAAATCGCTCTCGACTATGCGGGGCGCGTCAAGATCTGCAAGCTGAACGTGGATGAAAACCAGGCCACGCCGCCCAAGTATGGCATTCGCGGCATCCCCACCCTGATGCTGTTTCGCAACGGCAATGTCGAGGCCACCAAGGTCGGCGCCGTGTCCAAATCGCAGTTGGTCGCCTTTCTCGACGGCAGCCTGCGTTGATCGGCGCGGACGGCGTCCGCTCCCAGGGTAGACGCCGTTTCGTGGCCGTGCTAGCGTAGACTTCGCATCACAACCTCATATCCATCCCTCAATCATTCCTCGCACTGCTCCGCCCTTGTCCGGTTCGGCCTCCAACCCAGGAGCACCCATTCACTCCTCTCCACGAACGCGCGCCCGTCGCGCCCGTCGCCCCGAGCCTGTTGATTCCATGAATCTGACCGAACTCAAGAAAAAATCCGCCGCCGACCTGATCGCCATCGCCCAGGAACTGAAGCTCGAAGGCATGGCGCGATCGCGCAAGCAGGATGTGATTTTCGCCATCCTCAAGGCGCTGGCCAAGAGCGGCGAGGACATCTCCGGCGATGGCGTGCTGGAAATCCTGCAGGACGGCTTCGGCTTCCTGCGCTCCGCCGACAGTTCCTATTTGGCCGGTCCCGACGACATCTACGTCTCGCCCAGCCAGATCCGCCGTTTCAACCTGCGCACCGGCGACACGGTCAGCGGCAAGATTCGCCCGCCCAAGGAAGGCGAGCGCTATTTCGCGCTGCTCAAGGTCGGCGACATCAATTTTGAGCCGCCGGAAGCCTCCAAGAACAAGGTGCTGTTCGAGAATCTGACGCCGTTGCACGCCGATGACCGGCTGACGCTGGAACGCGGCAACGGCAGCACCGAGGATATCACGGCGCGGGTGATCGACCTGATCGCGCCGATCGGCAAGGGCCAGCGCGGCTTGATCGTGTCGCCGCCCAAGGCCGGCAAGACCATGATGTTGCAGAACATCGCCCAGAGCATCGCCGCCAACCATCCCGAGTGCTACCTGATGGTGCTGCTGATCGACGAGCGGCCGGAAGAAGTGACCGAGATGCAGCGTTCGGTGCGCGGCGAGGTGATCGCCAGCACCTTCGACGAGCCGGCCACCCGCCATGTACAGGTGGCGGAGATGGTGAACGACAAGGCCAAGCGGCTGGTCGAGCACAAGCGCGACGTGGTGATCCTGCTCGATTCCATCACCCGGCTGGCGCGGGCCTACAACACCGTGGTGCCGGCCTCCGGCAAGGTGTTGACCGGCGGCGTGGACGCCAACGCCCTGCAAAAGCCCAAGCGCTTCTTCGGCGCGGCGCGCAACATCGAGGAAGGCGGCTCGCTGACCATCATCGCCACTACCCTGATCGACACCGGCTCGCGCATGGACGATGTGATTTACGAGGAATTCAAGGGCACCGGCAACATGGAAATCCATCTCGACCGGCGGATTTCCGAAAAGCGGGTGTTCCCGGCCATCGACATCAACCGCTCCGGCACCCGCCGCGAGGAACTGTTGGCCGATCCGGACGATTTGCAGAAGATGTGGATTCTGCGCAAGTTGCTGCATCCGATGGACGAGTTGCAGGCGATGGAATTCCTGCTGGAACGGCTCAAGAACACCAAGACCAACAAGGATTTTTTCGAGTCGATGAAGCGCTGATAAAGTCATGATCGTTTATGAACGCCACGTTTCAGACTACCCTCCATTCGCTGTTTCCACCCCGCCCAACCTTGCCGGCCCTGCTGGCGTTGCCGTTCACGCTGATTCCCGGCCCGGTGCATTCGACCATCCTGACCACGGCCTTGAACGTGCTGTTCACCACCCAGATTCAACAAAGCGGCGAGTTCGAGTTCCTGCGCGACCGAGTGCTGGTGATCAAGGTGCGCGATGCCAAGGTGGAATACCACTTTCGCTTTGCTGGTCCCGCCGGTTTTGTCCCCGATCAAGCGACGCAATCGCCGGATTTGACCATCAGTGGCACGATTTACGACTTTCTGGCGCTGGCCACTCGGCGCGAGGATTCCGACACCCTCTTTTTCAATCGCCGGGTGGTGATGGAAGGCGATACCGCCCTGGGGCTGGAACTCAAAAACCTGCTGGATGGGATGGAGCCGGAGGCGCTCGGTGGGCCGTTGCCGCCAATGCTGCGCGCCGCTAATGGGCTGATGGCGGCTTACGAGCGGGTCAGCGGTCAGGCGGTCTGATAGTAGGATGCTTTCTATCAATGCGTCGGATTTGTTAGGACCCGTTTAGAAATAACCCGGTCAAGTTTTATCAGCGGCCATCGGTAAGATTGTGTAATTCCATTCCCCGTGAAAGTCGGCTTTTTGGAGATGGACGCGAGTCATCTGCTCATCGCTGATCT
>JBATNZ010000060.1:0-15363 GCA_049290615.1 Candidatus Contendibacter sp. | reverse complement strand
TTCAAGTGGCGGGCAATCAACTCATACCGTTGCCTGATCGGATCTGGAGTCATGACGGCGTTCCCCTTGATTAACCGTCTCTGTCCTATTAGACAACAAATGATTTTGTTATTTCCTGACGAGCCCTAAAACCCTCATTCCCAACCCCTCTCCCGCCAGGGGAGAGGGGTGAATTAAGGATTCTCCCGACCATGCCCCATGTGAAACCCCTGCTGTCCGGTATTTTCGCCATCGTTCTGTTGTTGGCGTCCGACTTGGCCGCCGCCGTGCCCGCCATCCAGAACTGGCGCACCGCCAATGGTGTGCCGGTCTACTTCATTCCCGCCCGCGAACTGCCAATGGTGGACGCGCAAATCCTGTTCAACGCCGGTTCGGTGCGCGACGGCGAACGGCCGGGGCTGGCGAAACTGACCAATGCGTTGCTGGAAGAAGGCGCCGGCGACTGGTCGGCTGATGCCATCGCCGACCGGCTGGACCAGGTCGGCGCCCGGTTCAGCGCCAGCTCGCGGCGCGACGCCGCCTCGGTTTCGCTGCGCAGCCTCGTGGACCCGCGCTATCTCCAGCCCACGGTCGAAACCGTCGCCCGTCTGTTGAAGGAGCCGACCTTTGCCCCGGACGCCGTGGAGCGAGTGCGCCAGCAAATGCTGATGGCGCTGCGGGAACGCGCCCAGTCGCCCGGCGCCATCGCCCAGGATGCTTTCTTCAAGGCGTTATACGGCAGTCACCCCTACGGCTCGCCGCCCGAGGGTACGCCGGCCAGCCTGAATGCCATCGTTCGCGCGGAGATTCAGGATTTCCACCGCCGTCACTACACCGCCGCGAATGCCGTCGTCGCCATCGTCGGCGATTTGGGCCGGCCCGCCGCCGAGCAACTGGCGAACACTTTGGTCGGCGGTTTGCCCCAGGGCGAAGCGATCCCGCCGCCGCCAGTTCCGCCAGTCGCGGCCAGTCAGACGATCCGCATTCCCCACCCGTCCAGCCAAAGCCACATCCTGATCGGCCAGCTTGGGGTCAGTCGCGCCGATGCCGACTATTACGCACTCTATCTGGGCAATCATGTGCTGGGCGGCAACGGGCTGGTCTCGCAACTGTCCCAGGAAATCCGCGAGAAACGTGGGCTGGCCTACGGGGCCTACAGCGCTTTCACCCCGATGCGGCAGGCCGGCCCCTTTCTGATCAACCTGCAAACCCGTAACGATCAGGTGGACACCGCGCTCCAGGTGGCGCAAACCACCCTGCGCGAGTTCACCGCCAACGGTCCTAATCCACAGATTCTGGAAGAAGCCCGCCAGAACATTACCGGCGGCTTCGCCCTCGATCTGGCCGGCAATGGCAAACTGGCTGGCGCCTTGGGAAGTATCGCGTTCTACGGTCTGCCGCTGGACTACCTGGAAAACTACATCGGCACCATGAACGGCATCTCCTTGGAGCAGGTCAAGGTCGTCTGGCAACGGCGCGTCCAGCCGGACCGGTCGATCACCGTGATCGTCGGCGGCGGTCAAGCGGCGCCGGTCAAGCCAGCCGGTTCCTGAGATGAATCGGCGCGGTGGCCACGCCAACCAGTTGCGGATCATTGGCGGCCAGTGGCGCGGCCGGCGGCTGGAGTTCCCGGATGTGCCGGGACTGCGGCCCACCCCGGATCGGGTGCGGGAAACTCTGTTCAACTGGCTGGCGCCAGTGCTTCCCGGCGCTCGTTGTCTGGATCTGTTCGCCGGCAGCGGCGCGCTCGGCATCGAGGCGTTGTCGCGCGGCGCGGCGGAAGTGGTGTTCGTGGAGTGCCAGCCGCTGGCGGTTCGCGCACTACGCGAGAATCTGGCGCGGCTGAAGGCCGAAAACGCGCGGGTTGAAATGGCCGATGCGCTGGTCTGGCTGCGCCAGCCAGGAAAGCCCTTTGAGATCGCGCTGCTCGATCCACCGTTTGGGCAGGGACTGTTGGAACCGGCCTGCGCGACGCTGGAACAGAACGGCTGGCTGGCGGAAACCGCCTGGATTTATCTGGAAGCGGCAATGGATCAACCTGCGCCATCGCTGCCTGTCCAGTGGACGATCCAGCGGGAAAAAACCGCTGGGGCGGTCAGCTATCGGCTGGCGCGACGGGAAATGTCGGCCTGAGGCGCGTGGTTGCCTTGTCGGGTCGCTTTCCCGATAATCCGCACCACTCTCCGCACCGCCAGGAACCTCCATGTCCGTTTTCGCCATCTACCCCGGCACCTTCGATCCCATCACTAACGGTCATGCGGATCTGGTCGAGCGCGGCGCCCGCATGTTCGAGCGGCTGATCGTCAGCGTCGCCGCCAATCCCAACAAGCAGCCGCTGTTTACGCTGGAAGAACGGGTCGGGCTGGCGCGCGAGGCGCTGGCGCATCTGCCCACCGTCGAGGTGCGCGGTTTCGACACCTTGCTGGTGAACTACGCCAAGAGCATCGGCGCCCACGTCATCCTGCGCGGCTTGCGCGCCGTGTCCGATTTCGAATTTGAATTTCAGTTGGCCAGCATGAACCGCCGCCTGGACCCCCAAGTCGAATCGATCTTTTTGACGCCCGCCGAGCAGTATTCCTTCATTTCCTCCAGCCTGGTGCGCGAAGTCGCCAAGCTGGGCGGCAACATCGCGCCGTTCGTCCATCCCAAGGTCGAGGCGGCGCTGGCGGCAAAATTCGCATTGCGAAAATAATCGAGTAAAATACTCAGCAATTCGACGCGGCCGGTTGCGGTCGTTTCGGGTTCGAGCGTGTGTCAGCCGGTGGATCAGACCGGCTGCGGATTGCAACAAACAGACAACAGAACGAGGAGCCAGCCATGGCGCTGATGATCACCGACGAATGTATCAATTGCGACGTGTGCGAGCCGGAGTGCCCGAACGAAGCGATTTCCCAAGGCGAGGAAATCTACGAAATCGACCCAAACCTCTGCACCCAGTGCGTGGGGCACTTCGAAACCCCGCAGTGCATCGAGGTCTGCCCGGTGGATTGCATCATCCCGGACCCGAAACACCTGGAAACCAGCGAGCAGTTGCAGGCCAAGTACGAACATCTGACCAGCGCGGCTTGAGCGCGACCATCGACAAGGGAGCGCTGGCGGGACGCCGGCGTTCCCAGGAAGACGGCTTCATCCTCTAGTCTTAGATGCGTTTTTGGACAGTCTCTGGCGAGCTAAGCGATTGAAAAACAACCCTTACCCCTGCCCCTCTCCCGCCTGCGGGCGAGGGGTTTTTAGACAGTCTCTTAAGCCGCTGCCAGTACTGATCGTATAGCAATCCTATTTGAGTTATGGATTTTCCCCTCCTTGGATAAGGAGGGGTGGCGCGTAGCGCCGGGGTGGTTTGAAACGGCGATTCCACAAATCAGATAGGAGCGCTATATATCGGCAGAGCCTCACCGACGTCGGTCTGGAACTCGGCGTTCGGCGGTTAATGAGAAGTTACCAGTCAGAACCCAGGCAGAAAGTCCGACAGCTTGCTAGGCTAAACAACAACCAGATTAAATTAAGGAGATCAGAATGAAGCGCATCTATTTCTTGGTTCCGCAAATCGACATGGCGAAAAAAATCGTGGATGAGTTGCTGCTCGCACGCGTTGAAGAGCGTCATATCCACATTCTGGCTAAGCGCGGCACGCCGCTCGAGGATCTGCCTGAAGCCTCGTTTTTGCAGAAGAGCGACTTTATCCCCGCGATGGAGCGGGGTCTGGCGCTCGGCGGCACGGTCGGTACGCTCGCGGGCTTGGTCGCGGTCGCGCTCGGTCCGGTGAGCCTGGTGGTGGCGGGGGGCGGGATTGTCCTGGCCAGCGGGCTGGCCGGCGCCGGCGTGGGGGTATGGATGAGCGGGATGGTGGGATTGAGCATCGGCAACACCCGGCTGAAACCGTTCGAAGAAGCCATCGAGCGGGGGGAACTGTTGATGATGATCGACGTGCCGCGCGACTGGGTAAAATCGATCACCGAACTGGTCACGACGCACCACCCCGAGGCGCACCTCGAAGGCACGGAACCGACGATTCCCGCGTTCCCGTAAGGCGGGATGCGTTGAACAGGCTGCCCGGCTGAAACAGTCACTGACTGGAGGTGGACATGACCGTAACCACCTTTGCAACCCTCACGGTAAGAGACTGTATGGGAACCCCTCGCCCGCAAGCGGGAGAGGGGCAGGGGTGAGGGTGGTTTTTCAATCGCTTAGCTGACCGCACCGATGTCTTGGTCGCCGACGATCTACTCTGGTCTCCGGTCGAGGGCAACAACACGGTTTAGCCTGGAAGGGATGGACCTCGTTCTCTACTGGCTCAATGGCCGGCGCTTCGAGACCTTTGTGGAATTGCCTCGGCCAGCGCCAGTTCCCGCAGCGCCGTATCCTGCAAAGTCGGTTGCAATGCTTGCGCCTCCAGAACGGGCGCAAGCGTCGCCAACCGCGCCTGAAACTCCGCCAGCGAACCGCCCGTATCCAGCCACACCCGCAATTGCCGCCCGACCGGAAACACCAACTTCACCATCGGCCATGCCAGCAGTGCCTCGCGCTGCCGCCGGGCCGTCGCGCCAGAGACCCCGACCAGCACCGCATCACCGCCCGTCGTCAATTCCAGTGGCGTACCCTGCCGATCTAACCGTCCGGCGTGCAGCAGTCCCACCCGATCACAACGTTCGGCTTCGTCCATGTTGGCGGTGGCGTATAGAATCGCCACGCCATCGGTTCGCACCCCGTTCAACAATCGCCAGAACGCCCGCCGCGATACCGGGTCCACGCCGGTGGTCGGTTCATCCAAAAACATCGCCCGTGGCTGGCTGATCAAGGCACAGGCCAGCGCCAGTTTCTGCATCATCCCGCCGGACAGATTGTTGGCGCGGCGGTCCTCGAATCCCGCCAAGCCGGTACGTTGCAGCAACTCGGCGATGCGCTCGCGGGCTACCGTTCGGGGTAAACCATGCAGATCAGCGAAAAAATCGAGGTTTTCCTGCACCGACAGATCGGGATACAGGCCGAAACCCTGCGGCATATACGCAATCTCGTCGCGCAAGACCGGATCGGTGGCGTCCCGTCCCAGCACGGTGATTCGACCGTCCCTCAGCGGCAATTGCCCGACCGCCAATTGCAGCAAGGTGGTCTTGCCAGCGCCATCCGCGCCGACCACCCCGTAAATCTCGCCCGGCGCAACAGCGAGCGTGACGCCCTCCAAAACCGCTTGTTCCCCATGGGCGAACCGCAAGTCGACCATCTCAATGGCGGCGGCGGTCATGGTGGGAAGGTCTTGAGGAGGACATCCGCCGGCATCCCCAACTTCAGCGCCCCATCGGGATTGTCCACCTCGATTTTGACGCGATAGACCAGATCCACCCGCAAGGCGCGGGTTTCCACGGTCTTCGGGGTGAATTCAGCATCCGGGGCGATGAACGCGAATCGGCCGCTCAACACCTTGCCGGGCAGGCCGTCCACCCGCACCTCCGCCGCTTGCCCCAACCGGACCCGCGCCAAATCTGTTTCATTCAGATAAGCACGCACCCAAGGCCGGCCGAGTTCGGCGATGCGCAACACCGGCTTGCCGGATGACACCACTTCGCCGGCTTCCGCCAGGCGTACCGACACTACTCCGGTGACTGGACTATGCAGTTGGACGTATCCCAGTTGTTGGCGGGCGGTTTCAACCGCCGCCTGCCGGGCGTGAAGCATGGCGGTAGCCTGGTCGATGTCCTCCCGTCGTGGCCCTTCCCGCAGCAGTGCTAGACTCTGCTGGGCTTGTTCGACCGTGGCCATGGCGACGTTGAGTTGCAGCCGCGCCCGATCCAATTGATCGTCGGACGCCAGTTTTCTAGGCATCAGTTCGGCAACCCGCTTAAGATCGGCGCGAGCGAAATCGAGTTGGGCCTCGGTTTGCGTCAGCTTGGCCTCGGCGACCCGTAAATCCTGAATCCGGGTTCCGGCCCGCAAGACCGCCAGCGCTGCTTGCGCTGCTTCTGCCTGGGCGGTGGCATTGCGCAAGGCCAGTTCGTAATCGCGGGCATCCAACTCGGCGACCAACTGCTCGGCTTTCACGGCGTCGCCCTCGTCCACCCGCAAATTGGCGATACGCCCACTCACCTGGAACGCCAGATCCACTTCCCGCGCTTCCACCGTGCCGGACAGTTCGATCCGCCCGGTATCGCCGGTGGCCTCCCACGGCCAGCGGAAAGCGGTCAACAGCGGCAACATGGATAAAGTCAGCAGCCAGGCGTATGCGCGTTTCACGGGGATTTCCGGTTGGAGAATTTGGCGATGAGCGGATCAGCCCCGCCGCACCCGCCACACAGGCTGTTCTTCCTGGTTGATCAGACCGTTTTGCCACAGCCACGTCCGGGCGTCCTCGGCGTCCTGCTCGAACCAGGCGTGGGCCGAACCCAGGCGAAAAGTATACCCCCAGGCGTCCATGTCGGCGCACATCCGCGCCCGTCCGACGCCGGGCAATTCATCTGCCAGCAGGATTTGCAGATAGCAAACCCCGTTCTCCTCGATAAGCTCGCCACCGGCGTCGGTATGCAACCGGGCGCGACGGTCGGCATTCATGCAGATGTAATGGCAAGCCTCGTGCAGAGCGGAATGCACCGGGGTATCGTCGCGCACGAACAAGCGGTCGCCGATCAGCCCCGCCTCGCTCTCGCCCCAATAGCTGCCGGGAATTCCGGTTCCCGACAACACCCGCTCGACAGCCATGCCGTAGCGCGTCAGCAGCGCTGCCAGTGGCTCGTGGCCCAGTTCGGCGCAGGTCAACACCATGGCGTTCATCGCTATGTTCATTCGCATCATCCAGACTCGAAAATTGGGTGTTAATAACAAAATAGAATAAACAACCGGGGTGCAAATGCAGCATTTTAAGGGTAGACTTACGACCTTTGCGTTGCCGCCGCCCTTGCGGCGCACGGAATTTTACCTGCCGCAACCGCTGTTCGAGGATACGCCACACCATGAGCCGCACCTATCTGTTCACTTCCGAATCCGTTTCCGAAGGGCATCCGGACAAGATCGCCGATCAGATTTCCGATGCCGTGCTGGACGCCATTATCGCCGAGGATCCCAAAGCCCGCGTCGCCTGTGAAACCCTGATCAAGACCGGCGTCGTGGTGCTGGCCGGCGAGATCACCACGGCGGCGTGGGTGGACTTCGACCAGATCGTGCGCGATACCGTCGTCGGCATCGGCTACGACAATTCCCATGTCGGCTTCGACGGCGCCACCTGCGCGGTGCTGTCCTGCATCGGCAAGCAATCGCCGAACATCGCCCAGGGTGTGGACCGTAAAAGCCCGGAGGAACAGGGTGCCGGCGACCAGGGACTCATGTTCGGCTACGCCTGCAACGAAACCGATGTGCTGATGCCCGCTCCCATCACCTACGCCCACCGACTGGTGCAGCGCCAGGCGGACATGCGCAAGAGCGGCGTATTGCCTTGGCTACGGCCCGACGCCAAGAGCCAGATCACCTTCCGCTACCAGGGCAACAAGGTCGTCGGCGTCGAGGCGGTGGTGCTGTCCACCCAGCACGATGCCGACATCAGCTACAACTTGCTGCGCGAAGCGGTGATGGAAAATATTGTCCTGCCGGTGCTGCCGGCGGAGTGGTTGGACAGGCACACTCAGTACCATATCAACCCGACCGGCAGCTTCGTCATCGGCGGGCCGGTGGGCGACTGCGGACTGACCGGACGCAAGATCATCGTGGACACTTACGGCGGCGCGGCCCATCACGGCGGCGGCGCGTTCTCCGGCAAGGATCCGTCCAAGGTGGACCGTTCCGCCGCCTACGCCGGCCGCTACGTCGCCAAGAACATCGTCGCCGCCGGACTGGCGGAACGTTGCGAAATTCAGGTGTCTTATGCGATTGGCGTGGCTGAGCCAACCTCGATCAGTATCAACACCTTCGGCACCGGCAAGATCGACGAAGACCGGCTGGTCGACATTATTCGCGGCCACTTCGACTTGCGGCCGTATGGCCTGGTCAAGATGCTGGACCTGATCCGGCCGATCTACCGCAAGACCGCCGCCTACGGCCACTTCGGGCGCGAGGAACCGGAGTTTACCTGGGAACGCACCGACCGGGCCGACGCACTGCGGGACGCGGCGGGCCTGTAATGAGAAATCTGTAAATTTTTGCCCCCACGCCAAGGGGCGCTGCAACGGGTTTCACCGTCAGGCTTGGCGTGGCACGGCTTTCACAAGCCAACGGCGCCCGTTCAACCGTATCTGGAGTACGTTATGAACGCCGTCGTGCGCGAAAAGCTTTTTACTGATTACCACGTTGCCGATCTTTCCCTGGCTGAGTGGGGCCGCAAGGAAATCGCCATCGCCGAAACCGAAATGCCCGGGCTGATGGCGCTGCGCCAGGAGTACGCGGCGCGGCAACCGCTCAAGGGCGCCCGCATCGCCGGGTCGCTGCACATGACCATCCAGACCGCCGTGCTGATCGAAACCCTGGCGACGCTGGGCGCGGACGTGCGCTGGGCGTCCTGCAACATCTTCTCGACCCAGGATCACGCCGCCGCCGCCATTGCCGCCGCCGGCATTCCAGTGTTCGCCTACAAGGGCGAATCGCTGGAGGAGTACTGGGACTTTACCCACCGCATTTTGCAATGGCGCGACGGCGGCACGCCCAACATGATCCTGGACGACGGCGGTGACGCCACCCTGCTGGTCACGCTCGGCGCCCGGGCGGAACAGGATCGCTCGCTGATCGCCAACCCGACCTGCGAAGAAGAGCAGGTTCTATTCGCCGCCATCCGCCAGCAATTGGAGCGCCAGCCCGGTTTCTATTCGCGGATTCAGGCCACTATCCAGGGAGTGACCGAGGAAACCACGACCGGTGTTCATCGCCTGTATGTCATGGAGAAGGAAGGCCGCTTGCCCTTCTCCGCCATCAACGTCAACGACTCGGTCACCAAGTCCAAATTCGACAACCTCTATGGCTGTCGCGAATCGCTGGTGGACGGCATCAAGCGGGCGACCGACGTGATGATCGCCGGCAAGGTGGCGGTGGTGCTGGGCTACGGCGACGTGGGTAAAGGCTGCGCCCAAAGTCTGCGTGGCTTGGGGGCAACGGTGTGGGTCACCGAGATTGACCCCATTTGCGCCCTGCAAGCGGCGATGGAAGGCTATCGGGTGGTCACCATGAATGAGGTAGCGGACAAGGCGGACATTTTCGTCACGGCTACCGGCAATGTTGGCGTTATTACCCACGACCACATGGTGCGGATGAAGAATCAGGCCATCGTCTGCAACATCGGCCATTTCGATTCCGAAATCGAAGTCGCCGCGATGAAAAAATACCGCTGGGAAAATATCAAGCCGCAGGTGGATCACATCCTCTTCCCCGATGGCAAACGCATCATTCTGCTGGCGGAGGGGCGACTGGTGAACCTGGGTTGCGCGACGGGTCATCCCAGCTTCGTGATGTCCAACTCTTTCACCAACCAGGTGCTGGCGCAGATCGAACTGTTCACCCGCGGCGATCAGTACGGGAACAAGGTCTATGTGCTGCCCAAGCATCTCGATGAGAAGGTCGCCCGGCTGCATCTGGATCGCATTGGCGTCCATCTGACCACGCTGACGCCGGAACAGGCGGCTTATATCGGCGTCGCCACCGACGGGCCGTATAAGCCGGATAGCTATCGTTACTGAGGGTGAAGCGCGTGGGGCGGCAGGCATGAGGGAGTCTCTCGCGCCTGTCGCCTCTTCATTCTGCCAGCTACCCACGCCCCGCGACCGTCATGGATTCCCAGAAATTTTATCCGAAGATTTTCAGTTGCGAATTTTTCCCCCCCAACACCGACGAAGGCATGCGCAAGCTGTTCGCCGCCCGCGAGGAACTGATGCGAGTACGGCCCGCGTTCTTCTCGGTCACTTACGGCGCGGGCGGTTCCACCCGGGAACGCACGTTTGAGGCGATTCAAGCGATCCAGGCCCACAGCGGCGTGGATGCCGCCCCACACTTGACCTGCGTGGCTTCCACTCGCGAGGGAGTTCGCGAGATTCTGGACGGTTACCGTGCTCAGGGCATCCACCGCATCGTCGCCCTGCGCGGCGATTTGCCGTCTGGTATGCGGGAATTCGGCGAATTCCGCTACGCCAACGAGCTGGTGGAATTCATCCGCGCTGAAACCGGCGACTATTTCCATATCGAAGTGGCCGCCTATCCCGAATTCCACCCGCAGGCATCGAGTCCCGAACGCGACCTGCTCAACTTTCAGCGCAAGGTCGAGGCCGGCGCCAACAGCGCCATCACGCAGTATTTCTACAACCCGGATTCGTACTTCCGCCTCGTGGACGATTGCCAGCATCTCGGGCTGGATTTGCCTATCGTGCCCGGCATCATGCCGATCACCAACCACACCCAACTGGCGCGGTTCTCGGATAACTGCGGGGCGGAAATCCCGCGCTGGATTCGCAAGCGATTGGAAGGTTTCGGCGATGACCGCGAGGCGATTCGCGCCTTTGGACTGGATGTAGTCACCGAACTCTGCCAACGCCTGCTGGCGGGCGGTGCGCCGGGACTGCATTTCTACACGATGAATCAGCCTGGGCCGACCCTGGCGATCTGCGAGCGACTGGGTCTGACCGCCACTCCAGCGAATTGAAGCAGCCGAAACGACGATGCCCTTCCTCCTGTCCGGGAGGAAGGGCATCCTGTTTGTTGGGCGGAAAAACCGCCACTACCTCATTGTGCGGCCACCAACGCCTTGGCGTCCGGCCCGTAAGGCAGCACATAGTCATACGCCGCCAACACCAGATTGTCGGTGGCGCGGATCAGGCGGGCGGTGACGTAGACCGATTGCCGCGCGACCGCGTAAGTGCCGGTGATCACCGCCGCCGCGTTATGCGACTGGCTGATCTCCCGGACCGAGCGCGACAGCATCAATTCTCCAGTGCCTTCGGCGACGAAGATGTTGTTGCGCATCTTGATCTCGATCACTGTGAAGCCTTTCTGCGCGAACCGTGAACCCACCTGCTCGCCGATGACACGGCCCAGTCCGGACGAGGTTTCGAGATTGTTGATGTCCACGAAAGTGGCGGCCAGCAGTGGTGCACGCTGCTCCTTGAGCCAAGGAGCCCGCATCAGCAGGGCGTCGGCGGCGCTGTAGCTGGCGTCAACCAGGTTCGCGTCCCGAATGATCGGTCGGACGGGCGCATCGTCCGCTGAGGATGCACAACCGACGATGCCAAGATTCAGCGTCACCAGCAGGGCAACCACTCCACGCATTATCGGAGGATTCCAGTTCATGGGCCAACCACCTCCATCATGCGGGTAGCCGACGGTTGCATGGCAATATACTGGCCTTTGTCGCCGACGTAATAGACATTACTATACCGAACCAGAAAACGGTCGGCGTTCATTACCGAAACATTGACGATCACTTCGTATTTCACGGTTTCTAGTGACCAATTCGTCACCACTTGCTGGTCCATGTTATCCCAGCCCGCTGGAGAACCAACCATCCATGGCCTCAGCAACCGAGCCGTCACCACTTGCATGTCGTAGGTCACTGGAAGACCCTTCGACGGATTCATGGTGATGATAAATCCCCGTTCCACCAAACGCGTGGTCAGCAGGTTGTAAAATCCCTCGCCCGCGTCGCTGTCGTATCTAGGCCTCTGCACATGCAGAGTGACGATCGGACGGTTTTCCTGAGCACGAACCTGCTGGTCTTTACCCTGATCGGGACTCGGACCTATTAGCGCATTCTGGAGCCAGTTGGCCACATCGACAGCCATGACGTCCCAGTGGTGCGCCGATAGCATCTTCTGCTGATGTGTGACCGGAAAACCTGTCTCGATGGGCATTGGAGTCGTGCATGCTCCCAGCCCGAGGCAGAGTATTGCAAGAGGGGCATACGAGATCTTCATGGTTTCTCCCTCGGTTTTTGTGTCCGATTATCGGTGGTACCCCGCAAAGTTTAGCCGGTTATACCACCGGTGCCACCCCTTGACAACAAGGTTTGCGTCAGTCCGCCAGTAAAGTTTCGAGCGATTTTCCCGCCAAGGCCGATTGTTAGCGGAAACAAAGCGTTGATTCCACGCTTCAACACATTATATTGTGGTATTTTTTTTTATACCCACATCATATAGAAATTTCGTCTGGATATTTTTTCGATATCCTCTAGAATCCAGTAGCCTGCATCAAAGCCATCACCAACCCCCGCGAGACCACCGGCTTATGAAAACCGCGCACTTGCAACCTGTCGACCGTTCAAGCTCCGCCGCCGACGTACCGATGCAACCCGCCTCCTGGGACATCTGGGACCAGAAATACCGGCTGAAAGCCAAGGATGGGCAAGCAATTGACGAGACCATCGACGGCACCCGCCAGCGGGTTGCCCGGGCGCTGGCCGAGGTCGAGGCCACGCCGGAACTGCGCGAATACTGGTACGAAAAGTTCCTTTGGGCGTTGCGCCATGGCGCCATTCCGGCGGGACGCATTATCTCCAACGCTGGCGCCTGGGAGCACAAGCCGGCCACATCCACCATCAACTGCACGGTGTCCGGCACGATTCTGGATTCCATGGACGATATCCTGCGCAAGGTGCATGAGGCGGGGCTTACGTTAAAAGCGGGCTGTGGCATCGGCTATGAATTTTCCACCCTCCGCCCGCGCGGCGCCTACGTCTCCGGCGCCGGCGCCTACACCTCGGGGCCGCTGTCGTTCATGGACATCTACGACAAGATGTGCTTCACCGTGTCGTCGGCGGGCGGTCGGCGTGGGGCGCAGATGGGCACCTTCGACATCGGCCATCCCGATGTTCTGGAATTCATCCGCGCCAAGCGCGAATCTGGCCGGTTGCGGCAGTTCAATCTGTCCCTGCTGATCACCCGCGAATTCATGGAGGCCGTCAAACAGGACGCCGACTGGCAGTTGGCCTTCCCGCTTCTGGCCAAGGAGGCCGAGCAGGACCAGGTTGATCTCAACGATCCCGACCGGATCCTCTGGCGCGAATGGCCGACGCATCAGGGTTTGATCGTCAACGACGGCGGCCAGGTCGCTTGCAAGATTTACCGGAAAATTCGCGCCCGACGATTGTGGGACGTAATCATGGCCTCCACCTACGATTACGCCGAGCCGGGGTTCATCCTCATTGATGAAGTGAATGAGATGAACAACAACTGGTTCTGCGAGAACATCCGGGCGACCAACCCCTGCGGAGAGCAACCTCTCCCCCCTTACGGGGCCTGCAACCTCGGATCCCTCAACCTCACCCCGTTCGTCCAGAACCCGTTCACCGACCGGGCAAAGTTTGATTGGGGCACCTACCGCGAGGTGGTCGCCATCTTCACCCGGATGCTCGACAACGTGGTGGAAATCAACGGCCTGCCGCTGGAGCCGCAACGCCAGGAAATTTTTAGCAAGCGCCGGCACGGCATGGGCTATCTGGGGCTGGGTTCCACTCTGACCCTGCTGGGCATGAAATACGGCTCGCCGGAGTCGCTGGTCTTCACCGAGGAGGTGACGCGCGAGATGGCGTTGACCGGTTGGCGCGTCGGGCTGGAACTGGCGCGGGAAAAAGGCCCGGCGCCCATTCTCGAACAGGAATTCACCGTGACCACCGAGATGCTGCATCAGCGCCCGGAACTGGCCTGCGATGGCTACCAGGAAAGCGACCGCATCAAGGGCAAGGTGCTGCATGCCCGCTATAGCCGCTACATGCAACGGATCGCTGAAATTGATCGGCAACTGGTCGAAGAACTGGCCCAGGTTGGCGCCCGCTTTACCCACCACACCTCCATCGCCCCCACCGGGACCATCGCGCTGTCGCTGGCCAACAACGTCAGCAACGGTATCGAACCCAGTTTCGCTCACCACTACGCCCGCAACATCATCCAGCCCGGCAAGAAATCCAAGGAAAAGGTGGACGTGTTCTCCTTCGAGTTGCTGGCCTATCGGTATCTGGTCAATCCTCGGGCCATGCCCGACGCCGAGACCGCCGAGGAACGGTTGCCGGAGTACTTCATCGCCGCCGACGATGTCGCCCCCAAACAGCATGTCGACATCCAGGCCGCCGCGCAGCGCTGGATCGACTCCTCGATTTCCAAGACGGCCAACGTCCCGACCGACTTTCCCTACGAGGACTTCAAGGACATCTATCTCTATGCCTACGAGCGGGGTCTCAAGGGCTGCACCACCTTCCGCTTCAACCCGGCGGCGTTCCAGGGCGTGCTAGTGAAAGAGCAGGATTTGGCGAATACCCGCTATCGGTTCGTGCTGGAGGATGGTTCGGAAATCGAGGTCAAGGGCAACGAGGAAATCGAGTACGACGGTGAAACCCACACCGCCGCCAACTTATTCGATGCCCTGAAGGAAGGTTATTATGGGAAGTGGTAAATTTTCCCTCCTTGCGAAGGGATTCCATAAATCAGACGGGATCGTTATATCCTTAACATACTTTGCTGTATTAGGAAAACTGTTATGTATACCCTCTATCGCCTGAATGCTGACGAACTGTCGGTCGATTTTTTGGAGTCGCTCAAGACCTTGTTCCGCCACAAGACTATCGAGATTGCGATCTGCGAGGCCGACGTCCTAGAAGAGGATGAAACCGCCTATCTGCTGGCGACGCCGGCCAATCGCGCCCGCCTGCTGGAAGCGATGTAAAATGTCCGACAACAGCGCGATTTGGTGACGGTGAACCTGGCTGATCTGCAATGAAGATCGCCTTCGAAAAGGAGGCTTTTGTAAAGATCGATGGCGTTGGGAGTGTTATCCTGATGATGCTTTTGCATTTAGTATAATGTATAATAAAGCCTTACCATGGAGTGAGGCGCTACTTGATCGCTTCAAAGAATATTGGGAAAGGGATTGGTTATGGGCAAATGAATCTCTGCCTTGGTCTAGAGATTTTATTGAAAAATTTAGAATAAATTGTGAAGGGGGTTGGGGCGAGATTAAATTTAATAATGCTTTACCTTGGAGTGAAGAACTAATTGAATATTATCATGATAATTGGTGGTGGCCTGCTATCAGTTGTAACAGAGTGTTACCGTGGAATGATACATTTATTGAACGCTATTTGGATCGCTGGGATTGGTTTTGGTTGAGCACGAATGAAGCCTTGCCGTGGTGGAGTAGAGAACTGCTGGAACGGTACCAAGAACACTGGGTTTGGAGCCAGTTGAGTACCAACAAGGCACTGTCTTGGAGTGAAACTTTTATTGAGCGCTATGCCGGATTCTGGAACTGGGATTGAAGGGGTTTGAGCGGGAACGCGGGATTGCCTTGGTCTCATACTCTCTATGCTCATTTTGCTGGTTCTTCGTCGGTTCTTGTGGAGTTGGCCCCGCAGGGCGGGTTTCGGCCTGTTAAGCTGGCTGGAGATTGGTTAGAAACCATTTATGATCAATCAGTTGGCTTCAAGTCTGGCCCCCGGCATGG
>JBATNZ010000059.1:0-2512 GCA_049290615.1 Candidatus Contendibacter sp. | reverse complement strand
GTCAGCCATTACTGGGAGGGGGGGGGGAAACCTTACCTCCCGAGCAGGCCGTCACCTTGATAAGCTCAACTTCATCCAGGAAGGTTTGTCAAGGTTTGTGAGCGGAAAAAATCCTTGATAGTCGAGTAATAGCTTATTACCGTGTAATGAGGAAAATCTTTCGGCAGGTATCGCCAGGGGCAACCCGTCTTGTTGAGATAAAAAATCGCATTCAATATTTCACGAAGATCGTGTTTCATGGGCCGGCCCGTCTTATATGGATCGAGTCTTTTCAAAAGAGGCTCTATGATTTTCCACTCTTCATCGGTTAGATCACTAGGGTATCTTTCCGCAGGAATTTCTTTTGGCCAAGACATAAAGCACCTCGAATAGAATTTCAAAAATTAAAGCAATCACCAAGTTTTGGCCCTATCTTACCAAAATAATCATATAAAAACCAATATGTTAGTTTTTATACAACCTATTAGCCAACGCGCCGTACCGGCCAACGTCTGGCTGGGGGTGTCGGTGGAAAATCGCCGTTACGGCTTGCCGCGCATCGAGCACGGGCGCCAAGTGCCCGCCCGCGTCCGTTTCCTGTCGGTGGAGCCCTGGCTGGAGGACCTGGTGCCGCTGGACCTGGACGGGATGCACTGGGTGATCGTCGGCGGCGAGTCGGGGCCGGAGGCCCGGCCGATGCGGCTCGAGTGAGCGCTGGCGGTGCGGGATCGGCACCGGGCGGCGGGCGTGGCTTTCACCTTCAAGCCGTGGGGAACCTGGGGGCGGGACGGCGTGCGCCGCGATCAGAAAGCCAACGGCCGGCTGTAGGACGGGCGGACCGAGATCGCGGGGGTGCTGTTTTGAGTGAAGGAACATTCGGGCGAGCGTTGCTCGGCGTTGCTCGTTGGATAGAATCCGACCCTTTAAAATCGCTCCTACCGTACCCTGGTCTGTCGCTGGCAAGACTGGCAAGGCAGATTGACATAACTTGAAGGTTTTATAATTGATAAGCTATCATGCCAACATGAAATGAGACATCGAATTCACCGACGAGTTTGGTGACTGGTGGGCCACGTTGACCGAACTAGAACAGGAATCGGTCAAAGCCAGCGTCGAACTGCTCGGCGAGTTCGGCCCCAACCTGCGGTATCCGTACAGCAGTGGAATTGCCGTCTCGAAACACCCTCACCTGCGCGAGCTGCGCGTGCAACACGCTGGCCGTCCCTATCGGGTGCTGTACGCCTTCGACCCGCGCCGCTGCGCCATCCTGCTGCTGGGCGGGGACAAGACCGGCAATCTGCGCTGGTACGACGAGCAGGTCCCGGTAGCGGATCGCCTGTACGACGAACATTTAGCGACGCTGAAAAAGGAAGGGCTACTTGATGGCTAGGAAATTTTCGGAGCTGGTCGCCCAGATGTCGCCGGAGTCGCGGGCGCGCTCCGACGCGCTCTACCGGCAACTTCTGGCCGAAATGCCGCTGCAAGAGCTGCGCAAGGCCCTCGACCTGACCCAGCGGCAGGTCGCGGCCTCGCTCGGCATCAACCAGGTCGCTGTCTCCAAGATGGAAGGCCAGACCGACATGTACGTGAGTACCTTGCGCCGCTTTGTCGAGGCGATGGGCGGCGAGCTGCGCATCGTGGCCCGCTTCCCGCAAGGCACTGTCGAAATCAGCCAGTTTAAGCGGGAGCGCGAACCGGAACCGACCGAACCGGCGGCGGCGTAGCTGCAAACCGCCTGGCCCTTGGCCCTGCGGCTGGAAACCCCCTACCAAGGCCCGACCCGGCGCCCATGGGAACGGGCGGCGGGCCGGGCACGCCGACTGGCCCAACGCCTTGGCCGTTGCGCCGACAACGGCGACCTCATCCTCATCGGTGGGTTCCGCGAGGGAATGCGGTTCCTGATTAGCAAGATTTTTCAGCCCGACGAAGCCAACGAGCAGGGCGTGGTCCGATGGCGGTTGCGGCGACGAGCAGTCGGGCAGGCAGGGTATCGAGGTCAATAGTTCGGACAGTTTTCAGGTGGGGACAGGATTAATTATGCCGTAATTACAAAGGGTTTCATACTCTGGGCTATTTTCTGTCAAGGTCTGGCCCGGGGCTAAGTACGCTAAAATTTTCTGGAGGAAATGCTCGTTGAAACACCGTCGGACGAGGCTGGCCATCGAGAATGGGGTCGGGAGGTGACCGTAGGTTTGGACGGCTTGCAGTTTACTGAGGGACACTGCGGTGAGGCTGGCATTGACCTGAAAGGTGAAGGCATCGGTTCGGCGGGCCTGGCAATGGGTGAGCCCGGCGAACTGCTTGCTGTCGCGGAAGAGAAATTCGATCTGGAAGCGGGCTTTGTAATACCGGTAGAGCGTGCCGGGGTCCAGGTCCAGATCGGTGCTAAAGAGGAGGGCGATCCGTTGGGTCCGCTGGTGAATGACGACCACGACTCGGACGCGCCGGCCCAGGCGGGGGAGATCGATGAGGGCGGTTTCGAGGCGGAGAGCCGGGTCGGGGAAAGCCACGGCGGCAAACACCGCCGGGTCGC
>JBATNZ010000058.1:0-23058 GCA_049290615.1 Candidatus Contendibacter sp. | reverse complement strand
GCGCGGAGCGCCGGGGGGGTTTATCCACCGAAACGCTCCAACCACCCCGGCGCTCCGCGCCACCCCTCCTTATCCAAGGAGGGGAAAACCCGCTCTTGCCCCGGCCAGACCCAGAGCAGGACGTTTTTGTACAGCCTCTTATTCGCGCACCCATGGGCGACAATCCGCGCATATTCATTATGGAGTGACCATTTCATGCTTTTTTCCGAACAGTTGCTAAACCCCCTGGTTGCAGTCTTGAAATCCGACCGATTGGCTTATACGGACATGGGCGAAGACGGGGGTGTATTGCTGGATATCGCCGGGCATCAGGTATTTACCCTCAACGAAGTCGGGATGTACCTGGTCAATCTCATGCGCCAGGATGACGTGGACGCCGCCGAACGACTGACGCAGCGCGTGGTGGTCGAATTCCAGGTGGACGAAGCAACCGCCCGCGCGGACGTGGACGAGTTTCTGAGCGAACTGGCCCGGTTTCTGGGGGCGTCCCGGTAGCCTGTCGGCTCCCCATCACTTCACCGTACAGTTGGCGTCACCGGGAGAATCGCGATGCGCACCGGCACCCTGTCCCTCCCACTCCTGTTCGTCGCGCTCTGCCTGCTGATGCTGGGATGGGCCGCGCCGCCGGCCCAGGCCGCCGAGCCAACAGTAACCGCCAGCGCCTTGGCGCGGGTCCCGCCGGCCCTGCAACCCTGGATCAGTTGGGTGCTGCGCGAACCGGCCGACTGGCGTTGTCCGGTGGATTACGCCGACCCGAAACAGCGCCGCTGCGTCTGGCCGACGGCGCTGAGCCTGAATCTCGATGCCCGGGGTGGCGAATTCAGCCAGCAGGCGCGCACCGACGTCGAAGGCTGGCTGACCCTGCCTGGCGACCGCCGCCACTGGCCGCAGGAAGTGCGGCTCGACCAGTTTCCCGCGCCGGTGCTGGAACGGGACGGACGCCCCGCGCTCAAGGCTCCCGCCGGCGATCATCGCATCACCGGCCGGTTTTTCTGGGGCGAACCGCCGGAAGCGATCCGCATTCCTTCCGGCGCGGCCCTGCTCGAACTGCGGCTGGAGGGCAAGCCGGTCCCCCTGCCCCGGCTGGAGGAGGACGGCGTGCTGTGGCTGCGCCAGCGCCCGGCGGCGGCGGCCCCGCAGGATCAGCTTGAAATCCAGGTGTTCCGCCTGTTGACCGACGGAATTCCGTTCACGGCGACCACCCGGCTGGAACTCAGCGTCTCCGGCCAGGCGCGCGAGGAAATGCTCGGTCCCGTGTTGCCGCCGGATTTCCTGCCGCTGGCCCTGGACAGCCCGCTGCCGGCCCGCCTGGAACCCGATGGCCGGCTGCGAGTGCAATTGCTGCCGGGCAGTTGGACGATCAGCCTGACCGCCCGCCATCGCGGCCCGGTGGACGTGCTCGCCCTGCCCACCGCTTCCGCGAGCTGGCCCAACCAGGAAATCTGGAGTTTCCAGGCGCAAAACACCCTGCGGGTGGTTCAGGTGGAAGGCGCGCCGGCCCTCGATCCGGCGCAGACCAAGCTGCCCGAGGAGTGGCGATCATGGCCCGCCTATCTGCTGCAAGCCGGCGGAGAACTGCGCTTTTCGACCCGCCAGCGCGGCGACCCCCATCCCACCCCGGAACGCCTGAATCTGGAACGCACGCTCTGGCTCGACTTCGCCGGCGGTGGCTACACCGCGCGGGACCGCCTAAGCGGCAATCTGGACGCGACCCGGCTGGACGCCGCTCCCGAGTTGCGGCTGGGCCGGGTGGCGATCAACGATGAGGATCAGTTCATCACCACCCAGCCCGGATCGGAAGCGACCGGCGTGGAAGTCCGGCAACTGAACAAGCTGCAACTGGTCGCCGACAGCCGCCTGGAACCAGCCACCCTCGGCGATCTACCGGCGGTCGGCTGGCGAATCGCGCCGCAAGGCATCCAGACCACGCTCAATCTGCCGCCCGGCTGGCGGCTGCTGGCGGCGACCGGCCCGGACAGCACCGGCAATGCCTGGCTGTATGCCTGGAACCTGCTCGACCTGTTCCTGGTACTGGTCATCGCCTTTAGCTTCGCCAAGTTGTGGGACTGGCGCTGGGGCGTGGTGGCGCTGGCCGGTATGGCGCTCACCCTCCACGAACCCGACGCGCCGCTGTACGTCTGGCTCAACGTGCTGGCGGCCATCGCCCTGCTGCGGGTGCTGCCGCCGGGACGGTTGCGGACCCTGGTCAATGCCTACCGCCGACTGGCCCTGCTGGCGCTGCTGGTCATCGGCGCGCTGTTCGCCCTCCAGCAGGTGCGCGGCGCGCTGTACCCGCAACTAGAGCCGCTGGCGTTCGAGTCGCCGCTGATCGCGCCGGGTGCGATGCGGGCCAACGCACCAATGCCCCAGGCGCTCGATGCAGCGCAAAACTACAGTCGTTCCCGACTCCCGGCCAGCCAGGCGCCGCTGGGCAAGGGAGAGCGCCCGCAAAAGCTCCAGCAGCAGCAATACGCGCCCGACATCAAGGTGCAAACCGGTCCCGGCCTGCCCGACTGGCGCTGGCAACAAGCCACCTTGCGCTGGAGCGGTCCAGTGGCGGCCGACGAACGGCTGCGGCTGTGGCTGTTGCCGCCGTGGGGGACCCGCCTGCTGTTGCTGGCCGGGCTGGGCCTGCTGCTGGCGATGGGCGCGCGGCTGTTGGTCGCCGGGAAGGGGAACCAAGGGGATTCGGGCGCGGTGGAACCAGAGGGAGTTTCACCGCCGGCCGCCGGCGTTACCGTGGCGGCGCTGCTGTCCGTACTGCTGGCCGGACTGCTGCTGGCCGCGCCGCCGGCCCGCGCCGACTTTCCCTCACCGGAACTGCTCCGGGAACTGCGTACCCGACTGACCGAAGCACCGGACTGCCAGCGCTGCGGCGATCTGGCGGCGCTGGCGCTGACCGTCAAGGGCGACGCCCTGCGGTTGCGGCTGACCCTGCACGCCCAGGCCGATACCGCCGTGCCGTTGCCGTTGCCCCGCGACGGGCTAATCATTCGGAGCATCGAACTGGACGGGCAGCCCGCGCTGCTGTTCCGCGATGCCGGCCATCTGCTGTGGCTGCGGCTGCCAGCCGGCATCCACGAGGCGATCATCGCCGCCGCTGTGCCGGATACGGTCGCCACCCTGCAACTGCCACTGCCGATGGCGCCGGGACGGGTCGAACTGGACGCGGAGGGCTGGCGGATGGAAGGCTATGTCGAGGGCCGCGCCGACCGGCAACTGCAACTGACCCGCCAGCGTCCAACCGCCGCCAGCCCGCTTCAGGCCGGCGTCATGCCGCCGTTCGTGCAGGTCGAGCGAGAGTTGGTGCTGGACGTGGACTGGCGGGTGGAAACCAAGGTGCGGCGGCTGAGTCAGGCCGATTCGGCGGCGGTGGTGGAAATCCCCCTGCTGGCGGAGGAGCGGATTACCACGCCCGGTATCCGGGTGCGCGATGGCCGGGTGTTGCTCAACCTGCCGCCGGATCGGGCGGAAACCGGCTGGAGCGCGGCCCTGAACCGAACCGATACCCTCACCCTGCGCGCGGCGGACAGCCAGGAGTTGGTGGAAATCTGGCGGCTACGCGCCGGCCCGCTGTGGAACGTGCAAACCGCCGGCATCCCGCTGGTGCGGCGGCTCGACGCCGAAGGCGAATGGACCCCGGAGTGGCGGCCGTGGCCGGGCGAGAGCATCACTCTGAGCATCAGCCGGCCGGAAGGCGCACCCGGCGGCACCGTGACCGTGGATCAGAGCCATCTGCGGCTGAATCCGGGTCGGCGGCGGAGCGAAGCCAGCCTGGAACTGACGCTGCGCGCCAGCCGTGGCGCCGAGCGAATTGTGACCCTGCCGCCGGGCGCGACCCTGACCGGCGCGCGGATCAACGATGTTCCGCAACCGCTCCAACAGCAGGGGCAACAGGTGGTTCTGCCGCTGACGCCCGGCGTGCAAAAGGTCGTGCTGACCTGGCGCGAGGAACAGGGCATCGGCGCCCGCTATCAAACGCCGCCGGTGGATCTGGGCGGACCCAGCGTCAACGCCCGCCTGAGCGTCAACCTGCCGCGCGACCGCTGGCCGCTGTGGGTCGACGGGCCGGCGCTGGGACCCGCCGTGTTGTTCTGGGGTGTGCTGCTGGTCATTCTGGCCGGCGCTATCGTGCTGGCCCGGGTCGGCGGCACGCCCCTGCGTGTCCATCACTGGTTCCTGCTCGGCGTCGGCCTGAGCCAGAGCCACATCCTGGCGACGCTGCTGGTGGCGGGCTGGCTGGTGCTGCTGGCGCGGCGCAGGACGCTGGCGACCGGGGCCATCGGTAATTTTCGGTTCGACCTGCTGCAATTGGGGCTGGCGGGGTTGACGCTGGCGGCGCTGGCCGCCCTGCTCGGCGGGATCGAACAGGGCCTGCTGGGCGCGCCGGAGATGCAAATCGCCGGCAACGACTCAAGCGCCTATCAGCTCAACTGGTATCAGGATCGCAGTGCCGGCCCCATGCCGACCGCGTGGGTGATCTCCGCGCCGATCCTGCTCTATCGCGGCTTGATGCTGGCCTGGTCGCTGTGGCTGGCGTATGCCCTGCTGCGCTGGCTGGGCTGGGCCTGGGCATGCTTCAGCGCCGGCGGCTTGTGGCGACCGCTGCGTTGGCGCAAGGGATCGAGCGATGAAGTACGGCCTTGAATCAGCGGGTGGGCGGCCATACCAGCGTTCGGACTGTGAAAGACTGTACAAGAACCCCTCGCCCGCAAGCGGGAGAGGGGCAGGGGTGATGGTTTCTTTTCAAAGGGTTAGCTCGCGAGAGGCTGTACAAAAACGCCTCTGAGTATTAATCAGCGGGTTCACCCTCCGCGCTGAAGCGGGAACGCGGGACAAGCGCTACTGGGTTTCCACCTCAAACCCCACCACGGTGCGGCTTTCCCGGCTGAACTCGACTCCGATCAGATGGATCGGCTCGCCCGCGGCGCGGTACTTGTCGGCATAGCTCCGGTCCTTGATCTGCTGCAATGCCCGCCCCTCCGGCGTCAGTTCGACGACCTTGAATTCGAATAGATAGAGGTGATGGTTGAACCGCACCGTCATGTCGAGCTGGCCGTGGTTCGTCGCGTCTTCCAGGGTGATGGGCAGGCCCAGGGCGGCGAAGTAGCTGTAAAACACGCTGGCGTAATAGCCTTCGTAGCGGGCGATGGGGTTGTTGCGATGCCAGTCGTGGGGGATGCTGGCGAAAAAGGCTTGGAACAGGGCCTGGAGTCCCATGCAGTCGGCGCGGGTCAGCAACTGGAGCAGGCGCAGGCGGTTCTCGAAGGCCCGCTGGCCATCGGCGCCGTAGCCGATCAGCAGGGCGGCGTTGAGGCTGGTTTCCACTTCGTGATTGGGATAGCCCAGCGTATACACCCAGTAGCCGAGCAAGGGTTCCTCGACCTGATGAATGGTGAGATACCCGGTTTGGAACAGCAGGGCGTCGCTGTTGATCTGCTCCACGTCGAAGGTGGAGAGCAGTTCCATACTGGTTTGCCGCCGCGCCAGGTCGGGGGTGAAAAAGCCCCGTTGGGTGAGCAGCTCGACCAGAAAAGTCGGGGTGCCGGTTTCAAACCACCAGGGCTTGAACTGGCGTTCCTTGAACAGCAGCAGTAGATCGAAGGGGTTGTACACTGCCTCGCCGGTCCAGTTGTAGCCGTTGTACCACGCCCGGATCTGCGCACGGTCCAGTCCCTCCAACTCGGCGGCGAACACGGTATCGACATCGGCCTCGGTATAGCCGCAGATCGCCGAATACTCCGCCGATACCGTGATGTCGCGCAGGTTGTTCAGCCCGGAAAACAGGCTGACCTTGCTGAATTTGGATACCCCGGTCAGGAAGGCAAAGCGGACATGGGCGTCCGAGTCCTTGATCACCGAATACAGATTGCGCAGCCCATCGCGGATTTCGCGGGCCACGTCCGGCACGGTCAGGTTATCCAGGATCGGCTTGTCGTATTCATCCACCAGGATGACCACCCGTTCCCCGGTGGCCGCGTGGGCATTGACGATCAACTCGTTAAAACACCCGGCCGCGTCGGTCGGGTCGGAACAGGCCAGCCCCAGCGCCGTGCGGTTGCTCCGCAAAAGGGCCAGAATCCGCTGGTCCAGCTCGACCCGGTTGCGCACCACCCCGCCGCCGAAGCTCAGCCGGATGACCGGTGCGGGTTTCGACCAATCCCAGCGGTCCTGGGCGTACAGCCCGCGAAACAGCGGCTCGTTCCCGGCGAACAGTTCCGCCAGAGTGTCCAGAAACAGCGACTTGCCGAACCGGCGGGGACGGGAAAGGAAATAGTACTTGCCTTCCTCGATCAGCTTCAGGGCAAAGGCGGTTTTGTCGACGTAGTAGCAGTGGTCTTCGCGAATCTCGCGGAAGGTCTGGATGCCGATGGGCAATTTTTGGCGGGTCATGCGGCGGTCTCCGGGGCGGGCGGCTGGCGGTATTGTAGCGCCGGCTGCTTGCGGTCGCCGCCCGCTCGGAGCGATTCTGCTAGAATCGCTGGCCATGGACGTTTCCTGGATTCTCGACGATCTCAACGAACCCCAGCGCCAAGCGGTGACCGCGCCGCTGGGACCCTTGCGGGTGCTGGCCGGCGCCGGCAGCGGCAAGACCCGGGTGCTGACTCGGCGCATCGCCTGGCTGCTGGCGGTGGAAAACGCCTCGCCCTGGTCGATCCTGGCGGTGACCTTCACCAACAAGGCCGCCGCCGAAATGCGCGGTCGAGTGGAAAAAATGCTGGACCAGCCGGTCGGCGGGCTGTGGATCGGCACCTTTCACGGCATCGCCCACCGTCTGCTGCGCCAGCACTGGCAGGAAGCGCGACTGCCGCGCGCCTTCCAGATTCTCGACAGCGACGATCAAACCCGGCTGCTCAAACGGGTGCTACGCGGCCTGAACCTGGACGAAAAGAAATGGCCGCCTCCCCAGTGCGCCGGTTTTATCAACCGCTGCAAGGATGAAGGCCAGCGTCCCGCCAATCTGACCGACGACGGCAAACCGGTCCAGCGCCAGTACCGGCAGATCTACACGATTTATCAGCAGGAATGCGAGCGCGGCGGGCTGGTGGATTTCGGCGAATTGCTGCTGCGCGCCTACGAACTGTGGCGCGACAATCCGGACCTGCTGGCCCATTACCGGGAACGGTTCCGCCACGTGCTGGTAGACGAATTCCAGGATACCAACGCCATTCAGTACAACTGGGTGCGATTGTTGAGCGGCGGTCAGGGCGATGCGTTCATCGTCGGCGACGACGACCAGTGTGTCTACGGCTGGAGAGGCTCAAAAGTCGAGAATATTCAGAAGTTCGCCGACGATTTCCCCGGTACGCAAACCATCCGGCTGGAACAGAATTACCGCTCTACTCACAACATCCTCAAGGCCGCCAACGCCCTGATCGCCCACAACGCCGGCCGGTTGGGCAAAAATTTGTGGACCGCCGACGGCGACGGCGAGCCGATTCAGGTCTACAACGCCTTCAACGAAGTGGACGAGGCGCGGTTCGTGATCGAGCGCATCCGCCAGTGGGTGGAAGCCGGTGGCCAGAGCCGCGACGCGGCGATTCTCTACCGTTCCAACGCTCAGTCGCGGCTGTTTGAAGAAAATCTGATCGCGGCGGCGCTGCCCTACCGGATTTACGGCGGCCTGCGCTTCTTCGAGCGGGCCGAAATCAAGGACGCCTTGGCCTATCTGCGGCTGGTCGCCCACCGCGACGACGATCCCTCCTTCGAGCGGGTGGTCAACACCCCGCCGCGGGCCATCGGCGAACGCACCGTGGACATCCTGCGCGAAGCGGCGCGCGCGCAAAGCTGTTCGCTGTGGCAGGCCGCGCTGGGACTGTTGACGACCGGCGGACTGAGCGGCCGGGCCGCCAACGCGGTGCGCGGCTTCCTGAACCTGATCGAGGCGCTGGATCGCGACAGCCGCGATCGACCGTTGCCGGGGCGGGTGGAACACGTCGTCGCCCACAGCGGCCTGTTGGCCATGTACGAGCAGGCCAAGACCGACAAGGGCGAAATGCGGGTCGAGAACCTGGAGGAACTGGTCAATGCCAGCGGCGATTTCATCACCCACGCCGACCCGGTCGTGGTCGGCGCGGACCCGGACGAGCCGGACTGGCTGAACGCCTTTTTGGCTCACGCCACGCTGGAATCCGGCCAGGGTCAGGGCGCCGCCGGCGAAGACAGCGTGCAACTGATGACCCTGCACATGGCCAAGGGGCTGGAATTTCCGCTGGTGTTTCTGGTGGGACTGGAGGAAGGGCTGTTTCCGCACAGCCGCTCGGTCGCGGAACCTGGCCGCTTGGAGGAGGAACGGCGGCTGGCCTATGTCGGCATCACTCGCGCCCAGCGACAGTTGTATCTGTGCCACGCCGAGCGGCGCAACTGGTACGGCCGCGAAAACTATCCGTCGCCCTCTCGCTTCGTCCGGGAAATCCCCGAGGATTTGACCCACGACGTGCGCGCCCGGGCGAAACGGCAGGGGAAAAACCCGCTCCCAGCCCGACCCGTCGCCACGGCGCCCACTCCCTCCGCTGGCTTGCAACCCCGGCAGCGAGTGCGCCATCCCCAATTCGGCGAGGGCGTGGTGCTGGAGGTCGAAGGCGCCGGCTATCACGCCCGCGCCAAGGTGAATTTCCCGGCGGCCGGTGGCGTCAAGTGGCTGGTGGTGGCTTACGCCAAATTGGAGGTTCTGTGAACCAACCCGCGCTCGTCGTGCCGGCGGCGATCCTCGCCCTGCCCAGCGTCGAACCCCGTTCCGCGCCGTCCCAGCCGTCACAGCGGCCTCGCATCCCCGAGCACCGCCTGAACCTGAAGGAAGTGCTGGACGAACTGGTCGCCGACGGTCTGGTGGCCAAGGCCGATGCCGAACGGATCGGCGCCGAGTTCCGGGCGGAACGCGGCGAATTGCATCCCCTGGTGGTGATCGCCAATAAAAAACTGCATTATCCCCAGCCCCCGCAGCAGATTTTGAGCCTGGAACTGCTGACCGAGTGGCTGGCTGGCAAGGTCGAATTGCCATACCTGCGGATCGACCCACTCAAGCTCGACATCGCCGCGGTCGAGCGGCTGTTGCCGTTCGTCTCCTACGAATACGCCGCTCGCTACCACATCCTGCCAGTTGCGACGGACGAGCATCGCGTGGTGTTCGCCACCACCGAGCCTTATCTCACCGAGTGGCGCGAGGTGTTGCGGCAGACCTTGCGCAAGGACATCGAACGGGTCATCGCCAATCCGCTGGACATCAACCGCTACCAGTTGGAGTTCTACGGCGTGTCGCGCTCGGTGCGCGGCGCGCTACGCGGTTCGCTGGAGCCGGCCTCGGGCATCCTCAACTTCGAACAGTTGCTGGAGTTGGGCCGGCGCGGCGAGCTGAGCGCCGACGAGCGGCCGATCGTGCAGATCGTGGACTGGTTGCTGCAATACGCGTTCTCCCAGCGCGCCAGCGATATCCACCTGGAGCCGCGCCGCGAGCAGGGATACATCCGTTTTCGCATCGACGGCGTCTTGCACGCGATCTATCAATTGCCGCCGGTGGTGATGAACGCGGTGACCAGCCGCATCAAGATTCTGGGCCGGATGGACGTGGCCGAGAAGCGCCGACCGCAGGATGGCCGGATCAAGACCCGCACCCCAGCCGGGCGAGAAATCGAAATGCGGCTGTCCACCATGCCCACCGCCTTCGGCGAGAAATGCGTATTGCGCATTTTCGACCCGGACACGGTCACTAAGAATTTCAGCCAACTGGGCTTCGCGTCGGCCGAGGAGGCAGCCTGGCAAGCGATGATCACCCGGTCGCACGGCATCGTGCTGGTGACCGGTCCGACCGGTTCCGGCAAGACCACCACGCTGTACACCACCCTCAAACATCTGGCGAGTCCCGAAGTCAATGTCTGTACAGTCGAAGATCCCATCGAGATGGTGGTGCCGGAACTCAACCAGATGCAGGTCCATCCGGCGATTGATCTGACCTTCGCCCAAGGCATCCGCACCCTGTTGCGGCAGGACCCCGACATCATCATGGTCGGTGAAATCCGTGACCTGGAGGCCGCGCAGATGGCGGTGCAGGCGGCGCTGACCGGGCACTTGGTGCTCTCGACCCTGCACACCAACGACGCCGCCTCGGCGGTGACCCGACTGCTCGATCTCGGCGTGCCCCACTATCTGATCCAGAGCGTGCTGATCGGGGTGATGGCGCAACGGCTGGTGCGAACCTTGTGCCCGCATTGCAAGGGTGAGGGGCAACTGGAAACGACGTTGTGGGAGGCGTTGATTCGGCCCTGGCCGCTGCCGAAACCGGCCGCCATCCGGGCGCCGCGCGGCTGTCCGGAATGCCGCAACACCGGCTATCTGGGCCGCGTTGGCTTGTATGAACTGCTGCCCGTGACGCCGGAGCTGCGCCGGCTGCTCCGGCCCGACATGGACGCGGACAAACTCCGCCGCCGCGCCTGCGCGCAGGGCATGCGCCCGCTGCGGGTCAGCGCCGCCTTGCAAATCGCCGCCGGGCTAACCACCTTTGAGGAGGTGGTTCAGGTGTTGCCGCCGCTGGCGGAAGAATAGCGTTACCTACTACCTTGTTTCCAAATACATCACATTATTTTTTTTGACTATTTTGTTTTGATTAACATACAATAAATTTGTGTGAATACTACATTTCGTCTTTATTAACCCATGAAAGAAACGACTAGGGGAGCCTAACGATGTCCATGAAAATCGCAAAAAGTGTTTTGGCGGCGGCGCTGGCTGGTGGGCTGCTGACGGGAGTCGCCCAGGCTTACGAGGCGGGCAACTGGATTGGCCGGGTCGGTGCGTGGGGTATATTTCCCAAATCCGACAACCTCACTCTCGCGCCGGGCGCCGATCTCGACGTGGATAATGGTTATAGCCTGGGTTTCAATTTTACCTATATGGCTACCCCGAATATCGGTGTCGAACTGATCCTCGCTCTGCCGTTCAAGCACGATGTCAGCCTCACGGGCGCGGGCAAGGTCGCCGATACCTATCAGTTGCCGCCGACGCTCTTCCTGCAATATCACTTCATGCCGACCGGCACCGTCCACCCCTATGTGGGCGTCGGTCTGAATTACACCTTCTTCTTTAATGAGGATGGCACCGGCGCTCTGTCTGGCACCGACGTGAGCCTGGATTCGTCCTGGGGTCTGGCTGGCGAGTTGGGCGTCGATATCGACGTGGCCCCCAACTGGTTCGTGAACGCCACCGTCATGTATATGGACATCGACACCAAGCTCAAGCTGGACGGGGTCGGGGTCGGCACCGTAACCATCGATCCCTGGGTCATCGGCCTCAACATCGGCATGCGCTTCTAATCCCTGTCTTCGCCAAGCGCGGGACCGGCAGTTTTCCGGCTCCCGCGTCTGGCTCTGGCCGACACTGCTCAGTGGGGCTTCTCGGGGTATCCCAACGCTTTTAGCGCCGCGCTCAGCTCTGCTCGGCTATCCTCCCTGGTTTCCACCGTCACCCGGCCGGTAGCTACGTCCACCGCCACGTCCTGGACCCTGGCGTCCTGGCGCAAACCGGTTTGAATCGCGCTGGCGCAGCCGCCGCACTTGACGTTCTGAACCGTGAATTCGAATTTCATACCGCTCTCCGCTGGTGGTTGCATGACGAAGGGGAGTATAAGCCGTTCGCCTCGCCGGGATAAACGGCTGGATAGCATGGCGTTTTGCCTCTTAATGGCGCAAACGCCCCCATCATTGGCGCCATATTGGTGCAATAATGATCGCCCGCGCCTCCCAGGCAGCCGCAGTTGACAGACATTGCTGGAAAAAATCGCGTGGCACGGTTCATGCTAAATTGCGGCGGACATGGGGCGTCGCGACCCCACCGCTGACGCTCCCAATCGCGACCGACTCTCTCTCCAAACCCGAGGAATTAATGACGATGAAAGCTGCCGATGTGATGAAGCTGATCGAGGAAAAGGGCATCAAGTTCGTGGATTATCGCTTCACGGACACCCGCGGCAAGGAACAACACGTCACCGTACCCGTCAGCGCCGTGGACGAGGATGTGTTCGAGGACGGCAAGATGTTCGACGGCTCGTCCATCGCCGGCTGGAAGGGCATTCAGGAATCCGACATGATCCTGATGCCCGATCCCGCGACCGCCTGCATCGACCCGTTCTTTGAAGAGCCGACCCTGTTGTTGACCTGCGATGTCATCGAACCCAATACCATGCAGGGTTACGAGCGTGACCCTCGTTCCGTGGCGCATCGCGCTGAAGCCTATTTGAAATCCACCGGCATCGCCGATACCGCCTACTTCGGCCCGGAAAACGAATTCTTCATCTTCGACGACGTGCGCTGGGGCGCTGATATCAGCGGCTGTTCCTACAAGGTGGATTCTTCCGAGGCCGGCTGGAATTCCGAGCGCGCCTACGAGGGCGGCAACTTCGGCCACCGCCCCGGCATCAAGGGCGGCTACTTCCCGGTGCCGCCGGTCGATTCCCTGCACGACATCCGTGGCGCCATGTGCCTGGCGCTGGAGCAGATGGGCCATACCGTCGAGGTGCATCACCACGAAGTCGCCACCGCCGGCCAGTGCGAGATCGGCGTCCTGTTCAATACCCTGGTGCGCAAGGCTGATGAAGTGCAGTCGCTGAAGTACGCAATCCAGAACGTCGCCCAGAGTTACGGCAAGACCGTCACCTTCATGCCCAAGCCGCTGGTCGGCGACAACGGCAGCGGGATGCACGTTCACCAGTCACTGGCGAAAGACGGCGTCAATCTGTTCTCCGGCGATCTGTACGCCGGTCTGTCGGAAACCGCGCTGTACTACATCGGCGGCATCATCAAGCACGCCAAGGCGCTGAACGCCTTCACCAATGCCTCCACCAACAGCTACAAGCGACTGGTGCCCGGCTTTGAAGCGCCGGTGATGCTGGCCTACTCGGCCCGCAATCGTTCCGCTTCCATTCGTATTCCCCATGTCCAGAATCCGAAGGGCCGCCGCATCGAAGTGCGCTTCCCCGATTCAACCGCCAACCCGTACCTGGCCTTCGCGGCGATGATGATGGCGGGTCTGGACGGCATCCAGAACAAGATCCATCCCGGCGAACCGATGGACAAGGATCTCTACGACCTGCCGCCGGAAGAGGAAAAGCAGATTCCCAAAGTCTGTTTCTATTTCGACGAAGCGTTGGCCGCGCTGGACGCCGACCGCGAGTTTTTGATCAAGGGCGGTGTGTTTACCAATGATCTGATTGATGCCTACATCGATCTGAAGAACGGGGAAGTGACCCGGCTGCGCATGACGACGCACCCGGTTGAATTTGATATGTATTACAGCCTGTAAAGGTTGCGGCGCGGCGGCTGTTCGGGTCGCGCGCCGCCCGAGTTTGTTTGCGACGACGCCCCCTTTTTGGGGGCGTTTTCGTCGGTGGTGCATTGCACTATCATGATGCAGGATGATGATGGCGCCGACCCATCCCAAGCGCGCATGGCCCGGCGCCATGCGCTGAACAGGCGTGTAAGCCACGATATTGGGCGTCATGGTTGCGATTCGCCGAATTGGTTTGGTTTTTGCTGCTATATCGCCGATGACAAGTGGAAGACGAGGCGACCGTGCTGAGAAATTACCAACGCCGGGTGGTGGAGAGCCTGAGTATCGCCGTGCTGGTACTGGACCGGCGCTTGCGGCTGCTGTTCATGAATCCGGCGGCGGAAACGCTGTTCGAACTGAGTTTCCGCAAGGCCCATACCCTGGCGTTGCCGGATTTGATCCTCGGCGCCGAATCGTTCATCGCTGGACTGCGACACTGTCTGGAGAGCGGTCATCCCCATATCGAGCGGGAGTTGCAACTGACCTTTCCCCTGGAGCGGATCGTGACCGTGGACTGTACCGCCGCGCCCTTGCTGGAGCACGATCCGCCCACCGAACTGTTGCTGGAAATGCGGCAGGTGGACTGGCGGCTGCGGATCAGCCGCGAGGAACACATGCTGGCCCAACATCACACCAGTCGAGCTCTGGTGCGCAATCTGGCGCACGAAATCAAGAATCCGCTGGGCGGATTGCGCGGGGCCGCTCAACTGCTGGAACGGGAACTGCCGGACCCGGCGCTGCGCGAATACACCGGCATCATCATCGGCGAGGCCGACCGGTTGCGCAATCTGGTGGACCGGATGCTCGGGCCGAACCAGTTGCCCAATCACAGCGACGTCAGCATTCACGAAATTCTGGAGCGGGTCTGCGGGCTGGTGGAGGCCGAAGCCCACCCCGGCATCCGTATCGAGCGCGATTACGATCCCAGCATCCCGCCGCTGTGGGGCGATGCCGACCGGCTGATCCAGGCCGTGCTCAACGTGGTGCGCAACGCCGTCCAGGCGCTCGGCCACCAGGGCGTCATCACCCTGCACACCCGGGTGCAGCGGCAGTACACCATTGGCGCCAAGCGCCACAAGCTGGTGGCGCGCTTGGACGTGGTGGATAACGGTCCCGGCATTCCGCCCGCGCAGCAGGAGCAGATTTTCTATCCGATGATCAGTGGTCGGCCCAATGGCACCGGGCTGGGTCTGTCCATCGCCCAGAGCATCGTCGCCCAGCATGGCGGCTTGATCGAATGCGCCAGCCGACCCGGCGAGACTGTTTTCACATTGCTACTGCCCTTGGGAAAAACCGGATGAGCAGGCAAGAACACATTTGGGTGATCGACGACGACCACGCCATCCGCTGGGTGCTGGAAAAGGCCCTGCAACGCGACAGCATGACGGTTACAACCTTCGACAGCGCGGCGGGGGTACTCGATGCGCTTCGCCAGGGAACGCCGGACGCCGTGGTCGCCGATATCCGCATGCCGGGCATGAGTGGTCTGGAGCTGTTGTCCCGACTGCGCGAGCGGGCGCCGGAATTGCCGGTGATCATCATGACCGCCCATTCCGATCTCGACAGCGCGGTGTCCGCCTATCAGGGCGGCGCGTTCGAATATCTGCCCAAACCGTTCGACGTGGACGAGGCGGTGGCGCTGGTGCGCCGCGCCTGCCAGACTCACCGCCAGCGCACCGAGCCGGCGGAGCCGGTCGAGCCGTTGCCCGAGATCATCGGCGAGGCCCCGGCGATGCAAGAGGTATTTCGCGCCATCGGTCGGCTGTCGCGCTCCAATATCACGGTGCTGATCAACGGGGAATCCGGCACTGGCAAGGAGCTGGTGGCCCGCGCCCTGCACCGGCACAGCCCCCGCGCCGACAAACCCTTCATCGCCATCAACACCGCCGCCATTCCCCGCGATTTGCTGGAATCGGAACTGTTCGGTCACGAGCGCGGCGCCTTCACCGGCGCGCAGGCGTCCCGGCAGGGGCGATTCGAACAGGCCAACGGCGGCACCCTGTTTCTGGATGAAATCGGCGACATGCCGGCGGAATTGCAAACCCGGCTGTTGCGGGTACTGGCCGAGGGCGAGTTTTACCGGGTGGGCGGCCACATGCCAACCCGGGTGGACGTGCGGGTGATCGCCGCCACCCATCAGAATCTGGAGCAACGGGTCCGCGACGGGCTGTTCCGCGAAGATCTCTACCACCGTTTGAACGTGATCCGTATTCAACTGCCATCGCTCGGCAAGCGCCGCGAGGATATCCCGTTGCTGACCCGGCATTTCCTGGCTCAGGCCGCGCGGGAGCTGGGGGTCGAACCAAAAATCCTGCGCCCGGAGACCGAAGCCTATCTGGGCCGGTTGGACTGGCCCGGCAATGTCCGGCAACTGGAAAACCTGTGCCGCTGGCTAACCGTGATGGCTTCGGGACGGGAAGTCCATCTGGAGGATTTGCCGGGCGAATTGCGGGAACGTCCAGCTACGGCTGGTAACGGCCATGACTGGGAAACAGCGCTGCGCTTGTGGTCGGGCCAGAGTCTGGCGCGCGGCGAACAAAATCTATTGGAGACGGCATTGCCCAGCTTCGAGCGGGTGCTGATCCGGGCGGCGCTGGAACAAACCGGCGGCCATCGGCAGGACGCCGCCCGGCTGCTGGGCTGGGGCCGCAATACCCTGACTCGAAAAATCAAGGAATTAAAAATGGAGTGAGCGGCCGGATGGCGCGGCCCCGGAAACCATGTTTAACATCATCCTTTACGAGCCGGAAATTCCACCCAATACCGGCAACATCATCCGGCTGTGCGCCAATACTGGCGCGCGGCTGCATCTGATCCGACCGCTGGGTTTCCAGTTCGATGATCGGCAACTACGCCGGGCCGGGCTGGATTATCATGAGTGGGCCGAGGTGCGACTGCACCGCGATCTGACGGCCTTTCTCGCCGAGGTGAAACCGCCGCGGCTGTTCGCCTTGACCAGCAAGGGCGTTCGTTCCTACCACACCGTGGCCTACCAGCCCGACGACGCCCTGCTGTTCGGCCCGGAGACGCGCGGCCTGCCAGCGCGGGTGTTGGCCGAGCTTCCCCCGGAACAGCGACTGCGGATTCCAATGCTCACCACCGGCCGCAGCCTGAACCTGGCCAACGCGGTCGCCATCACCGTGTACGAGGCATGGCGGCAGTGCGGCTTTCGGAATCGGGCCAAATCCTGAATGGGTGCATCGCTCGGTTGCGCCAGCAGCGGCGGCCGGACAATTTGGATCGATCATCGAGGGCTGGCGCTTGCGTGGAGTTTGGCGGCCCCATCGGCAAGATCGCAAACCCTTTAACTCCACCAACGCATTTTGGAGACGAAGGTTCCATGCTCATCCACTACGACATGCCGCTCTGGCGACCGCCGTCCGAGGCCGACAGCCTCATCCTGCAAACCACGCTGGGATGCAGCTTCAACCATTGCAGCTTTTGTTCGATGTACCGGACCAAGTCGTTCGCCATCCGACCGCTGGATCAGGTTCGGGCCGAAATCCAAACGGTAGCGCGCGCCTATCCTGGAGGACGGCGGGTCTTTCTGGCCGATGGCGACGCCTTGGCCGCACCGACCGAGCACCTACTGGCCCTCCTGGCATCGCTGCGCGCCGCCCTCCCCCGGCTGGAACGGGTATCCAGCTATGCCCTACCCGCCAATCTGCTGAAAAAATCGGTGGACGAACTGACCCAGTTACGGGAAAACGGTCTGACTCTGCTGTATTACGGCATCGAAACCGGTTCGGCGGACCTGCTCAAGCGGATCACCAAGGGTGCGACGCCGGAGGCGATGATCGCCGGATTGACCAAGGCCAAACAGGCGGGATTGCGGGTTTCCGCAACAGTGATTCTCGGTCTCGGCGGCCAGGCGTATTGGCGGGAGCACATCGACGCCACCGCTGAACTGGTCAACCAAGTGGAACTGGACTATCTGTCCACCCTGCAACTGATGATCGATCCCTCGATCCACGAGGAATTTCACCGCAAGTTCCGCGAACCGTTTCAGGAGCAGGATGACCGGGCATTGCTGGCGGAACAGGTCCGGCTGGTCGAGCGGCTGAATCCGCCCGCGCCGTTGGTATTCCGTTCCAATCATGCCTCCAACGCGTTGGCGCTGGCCGGCACCCTGCCGCAAGACCGCGAGGCGCTGCTGACTCAACTCGAACTGGCGCTGACCGGCGGCTTGCGGTTGCGTCCCGAATGGCTGCGCGGGTATTGAAAAAACCGAGGCTGAGTCACCCACGAACATCATGGCCAGTAGTTGAAAAAGGCCCGGTACACCGCTTGCATACATTCATTTTTTTATCCATTAATAGCCAGGAGTTGCACCATAATGAGTCGGATTCACTTTATCGGTGGAGAGAAAGGGGGTGTGGGCAAATCGGTAGTTGCCCGCCTCCTTGCCCAATACTGGATTGATAAACAACAACCTTGGGCAGGATTCGACACTGATCGATCCCATGGAGCGCTCTTGCGCTACTACGGAAACTTTGCGCAACCCGTTGAGGTGACTTGCCTTGAAGAGTTGGATCGCCTTGTGGAGTCCGCCGCCCAGGAAGAGACCAATGTCCTCGTGGATCTGGCGGCTCAAAGTGACCGGGATGTCCATGCCTGGATCGCCAGCGGCGGTCTCTTGGAGCTGGCCAAAGAGTTGGCCATCGAGATCCTGTTCTGGCATGTGATGGATGACGGCAAGGACTCCGTGAATCTTCTCGCTGGGCTACTTGAGCGCTACGGCGACTCGGGACGCTATGCCATCGTGCTCAACCATGGGCGCGGCGATGACTTCAGATTGTTTCTTGAATCCTCAGCCAGGCAGCGGGCGGAAGAGTTCGGCGCGGCCATCATGGAGCTAAAAGCCCTCCATAAACCCACCATGCGCAAGATCGACCAGTGCGACAAGAGCTTTTGGGCGGCGCTTAATAACGCAGATTCGGAGCACGGGTATTACCTCGGGCTGATGGAGCGTCAACGCATGAAGGTTTGGCTGCGAAGCGCCTACAGTGAATTCCAACGTATCGGGATCTGACTCACCCGAACGGTGCGCTCGCGGCCTTAAATCGTGAGCATGCACCAAAATTGACGCCGCCACATAGGCTTTGAATCCCAGCGCTGCGACATGCGTTGAATCTGCTCTGAGACGCGCCCAAACCACCCCAGCGCTTCGCGCCGCATACCGCCTGCTATCACCTGCGGGCGGAGCCCGTCAGATGCATAGCCTTGTTAGGCATGGCCTCAGCGGCCGGTCATCTTCTCCAGCTTTTCGGGATACCGGGCACCCTGCACAGTGATCTCTGAAGACGCGCTGTCGATCTCCCGAAGATCGTCGGTGGTAAGTTCGACTGCAAGCGCTCCGATGTTCTCGTCCAGGCGGTGCAGCTTCGTGGTGCCGGGGATCGGAACGATCCACGGCTTCTGGGCAAGCAGCCAGGCCAGCGCGATCTGGGCGGGCGTTGCCTTCTTCCGCTGGCCGATCTTGCCGAGCAGATCAATCAACGCTTGATTAGCCTTGAGTGCTTCCGGCGTGAAGCGAGGGAGCGTGCTGCGGAAGTCGGAGCTGTCGAAGGTGGTTTTCTCGTCGATCTTCCCCGTGAGAAAACCCCTTCCCAGCGGGCTATAGGGAACGAAGCCAATGCCGAGTTCTTCGAGAGCCGGTATCACTTCCTTCTCCGGGGTTCTGGTCCACAGCGAGTATTCGCTCTGGAGAGCAGTCAGCGGCTGAACGGCATGTGCGCGACGGATGGTTTGCACGCCGGCTTCGGAAAGGCCAAAGTGCTTGACCTTGCCTTGCTGAATCAGATCCTTCACGGTTCCCGCCACATCTTCGATCGGCACATTCGGGTCAACCCGATGCTGATAGAGCAAATCGATGCTCTCGACCTTGAGCCGCTTGAGCGAGCCTTCGACGGCCTGCTTGATGTGCTCTGGCCGACTGTCCAGTCCCGGCGCACCCTTCATTCCACGGGGGTCGGAATCAGGGCTGAGGTCGAACCCGAATTTGGTGGCGATCACCACATGCTTGCGGAAGGGAGCGAGGGCTTCGCCGACCAGTTCTTCGTTGATGAACGGGCCATAGACCTCGGCAGTGTCGAAAAACGTGATGCCGCGTTCCACGGCGGCCCGGAGCAGGGAACTCATCTCCTCTTTGTCTTTGGGTGGGCCGTAAGAAAAGCTCATTCCCATACAGCCGAGGCCGATGGCCGAGACTTCCAGATTACTTTTTCCAAGTGTGCGTTTTTGCAATGACTGTTCCTCCTGATTTTGAGTTGAAGTTAGAATGGATATTTCGGCTTGCCCGTCTTGTATGGTTGTTTGTGGTTTGCTTTCGCGCGGATCACCGACAGAAAGTATGGAAAGCGCCTAACCACAAATTATCAGGCCGCAACGGAAGTATGGCTACCCTTGCGGACAGCGGCCAGAATCCGGTCCTCCAGTTCGATGCGGGCCGCCAGCGACTCACCCAACCGCGATAGCTCATCATCCAGTCCAGCCAGCGTCGAGTCGGACAGGTCGCCATCGTAGCGATCGTGGAACGCCAGCGCCGCCTGGGTCGTGCGGGCGATGCGCACGTAGAGTTGCCGCGCCAATTCGCGCGCGCGGAGGTAGGGGGAATCAGCCGGCTGTTCCTCCAGCGCCTGGAACACCTCGAACGGTCCCAGCGCCAGATAATCCACCAATGCTTGCTGAAACCGTTGCAGCAGACGCCGCTGAACCGGCTCGACCAGCTCGACCGGCGCGAACGACTTGAGGGCAGCGAGTTTGTGATACAGCACCAAGCTTTCCTGACGGGCGACCAGCAGCTTGGTCGCCAAGTCCGGCAGTGCCTTGCTGTGAACCGGATCGGCGGTGATCGTGGCGTTCATGAGACATCCTCCAAGTGGCCATGCTTGATTTTGCTTTTATAGTCGCGACAGTTTCCGCGCAAAGTGGCTTATCCTAAGCCACCCGCGCCCCGGTTTCCAACTCCGGTTTGGATGCGCTCAACCGGTTTGGCTACCACCTCGTTGCGCAGATAGACCGGCAGCGCCCGTTCGGCTGCCACCCATTCGCTGCGCCGGGAAGGGACAGCCGCCAGCCGGGCGACATCGCCGGCGCGCGGGTAACACTCGCCCCGCCAGCCGCCCACGGTCAGATTTCGCTCCAGCGTTCCGGCATGAGCCGCCCAACCGCTACCGGCGCCGAACCACTCGCCCGGCGGCGCGCTGACCGCTCCAGGCGCGCACACCCGCTCCTCGCCCAATGGTTCGGCGTCCTCGTCGCCGACCGCGTAGACACCCCAATAGACCTCGCCCATGCGGGCGTCCAGCGCCACCGCAATACGAGCCTGGCCGATTTCCCGCGCCGCGCCCAACGCCAAAACGGCCAAGGTGGATACCGGAACCACCGGCAGATCAGCGGCGAAAGCAATACCCTGGGCAATGCCCACCGCGATCCGCACTCCAGTAAAGGCGCCCGGCCCCCGGCTAAACGCAATAGCGTCCAGTTGCATCACGTCCAGTCCAGCCTCGGCCAGAACCGCCTCGATCATCGGCAGAATCAGGGCGGCGTGACGGCGCGGCGCCAGTTGGTAGCGTTCCAGGACGACACCGTCCACCCATACGGCGGCGGAACAGGCTTCGGTGGCGGTATCCAACGCCAATAGTTTCACGAATCCATCCCCACCCTGGCTTCGACGGTCATGGGTTCTCGTTTTGTTTCAACGGCTCGCCTATTTGCTTGATCTGTCCCCCCAACTCGTCCGTCTTATCTCGCTGCTGTTCGTGCGGGACCGGCCGTATCGTCTGAACCGGCTGCATCGTCTGAACCGGTTGCATCGGCTGGGCCGGCTGCACCGGACGAATCGGCTGCACCGGGCGGATTGGCTGCATCGGCTGGGCCGGCTGCACCGGCTGGACCGGCTGCACCGGACGAATCGGCTGCACCGGACGCATTGGCTGGGAATCATGTGGCTGCTGATTCTCCCATCGTCCCTGATTCTCTCCCCTGTTTCGGCCAGACTGTCCCCACTGGTCACGGCCTTCGCCCCGCTGGCGGCGATCATCCCGCTGACCACGGTCCCCTTCCCACTGGCCACGATCATCCTGCCACCGCCCACGGTCTCCATCCGGCTGGCGATAAGCGTCCCGCTGGCGACGAGCGTCTCGCTGGCGATAAGCATCTCGCTGGCGATAAGCGTCTCGCTGGCGATAAGCGTCCTGGTAATAGCCATCTCGCTGATAGGGACCTTCCCACCCATCCTGCCCATACCCCCTATTCAAACCGCCATCGTAGTAACCATCATCTCCGGGCGGGGTGGCGCACCCCCCAAGCGCCAGCGCGCTGCTCAGGCCCAATAAAATTAACCGCAAGGTTTTCCGCATCATTGTTTGATCTCCTTAGTAGCGCAAGATAAGTTCGAAGAGCCGTCATCTTTGCCAATCGGGAAGAGGATCGTCCCGATCATACCGGTCACCGTCACGCCGGTGGGTTGCGCGCCAAATATCACGCTCCAATGCAATCTTGAAATAGGCTGGACATTCAAGATGGAACCCCCTTAATTAAGCCTGAACGCGGGTTGTTCGGCGAGACTTCGTGTCGGATTCCATTTTCAGAGACAGTGGAGCCGGCTGGAAGCCGGATCTACATCAAATTTTTCTGGAAAATCAATGGGCAGTTTTTAGACAGTTTCTCGGAACTTCGAGCCGCTCTCGGCCCGCTCCCGTTCCCGAGCCCGCGCCCATGCGGGACGCGCCAGCAACCGATCACCGTAAGCCGTCAGATTGTCATGCTCCAGCGGCAGTTTACAGGCCCGCGCCCACGCCAGGGTATGGGCGATCAGGATATCCGCGGACGTGAAACGGTCGCCGACGATGAACTTTCGCCGGCCTAGGTCCGTCGCCAGCACCTTGGCCGCCACCGCGAATTCCCAGCGTGCGGCGTCGAATACCGCTGGAACTCGCCGGCGCTCGGGCAGGGCGAAGGTGTGCTTGGCGATGGTCCACAGGGGTTGTTCCAGCTCGCTCAGAACAAAATAGCACCACTGATCGTAATGGGCTCGCTCCAGCGAACCGACCGGTGGCGTCAGCCGGGATGCGGGAAAACGGTCGCCGATGTAGGTGCAGATCGCCGCCGACTCGGTCAGGACGAATTCGCCATCCACCAGGGTCGGTACCTTGCCGCCAGGGTTGAGCGCCAGATACTCCGGTTTCCAGCCAGCGCCGGCCCGCAGATCGACCGCGATGTACTCATACTCCACGCCGGCTTCCTCCAGCACCCACAGTACCCGACTGGACCGGGTGTTCGTACAACCGTAAACCGTCAACATGATCGGAGCTACTCCTCACTGGGCTGCTTATTTTTAGGATTCAGATTCCCGTTTGCGCCGGTTGGCCGGTTTGGCCTCCTGGTCGGTGGGACTGTTCCTGGCGCTCCTGGGCGCTTTCTTCTCACCCACAACCGATTTACCCAGCGCCGGGCGTTTCCTGGCGCGCTCCGGCACGGATGGGCCAAGGCGGCTGATGTTCAACGGATACTGCCGCACCCGTACCTTTTTAAGGTGCTGGAAAATCTCTTCGGGCATGCCGGCGGGCAAATCCACGGTGCTGTAGTCGTCGTGAATCTCGATGCGGCCGATATGGCGGCTTTCGATGCCGGCCTCGTTGGCGATGGCGCCGACGATGTTCTGCGGGGTAGCGCCGTGCTGGTGGCCAACTTCAAGCCGGTAGCTCATTGCCTCAAGGTCGGTGGGTTCCCTCGGCC
>JBATNZ010000057.1:0-2497 GCA_049290615.1 Candidatus Contendibacter sp. | reverse complement strand
GCGCCAGCCCGGCGGCGATGGCCGAGGCCAGGGTACAGCCGGCGCCGTGCGTGTTGCGGCTGGCGGCGCGCGGCGCGGTGAAACGCTCCTCGCCGTTGCGCCAGACCAGCCAGTCGGTAACGGTGTCGCCAGTCAGATGACCACCCTTGACCAGCACCGCTGCCGGCCCGAGTTCAAGCAGTTGCCGGGCTACCACCGCCAAGTCGTCGGGCTGGCGGATTTTGAGTCCACTCAGCGCCTCCGCTTCGCGGACGTTGGGGGTGATGACGGCGGCGCGGGGCAGCAGGCGCTGGATCAGCGTATCGCGCGCCGCCGGGTCGAGCAGGCAATCACCGCCCTTGGCGTACATCACCGGGTCCACCACCACGGGAATGGTTGCAGCCCCCGTTTCCAGCACTTCGACCACGGCGGCGATGACGGTGGCGTGGTGCAACATGCCGGTCTTGACGCAGTCGGCGCCGATGTCCTCCAGCACCACCCGCATCTGCTGGGCGATGAAGGCCGGCTCCACCCCGACAATGCCGAACACGCCCTGGGTATTTTGCGCGGTCAGCGCCGTGATCGCGGTCGCCGCGTAGCCTCCCAGCGCCGTGACTGTCTTCAGATCGGCCTGAATCCCCGCGCCGCCGCCGGAATCCGAACCCGCCACAATCAATACCCGCCCATTCATCCGCATGCTTTCTTCCGTCCAGGGTTTCAAATAATTGCGTGCCACGGCAAAAGCGGGTAGCGTACCGCGCTTTCACGAAACACGATGATTATAGCCATGCGGATCGAATCCCCCCTGTGTCTGTATACCGGCGTGGCGCCACCCGAGTGGATCGACTACAACGGGCACATGAATGTCGCCTATTACGTGCTGGCGTTTGATCGCGCCACGGACGCTTTCATGGAGTGTCTGGGTATGGGGCGGGACTATCGCGAGCGCCAGCAGTGTTCCACCTTTGTGGTGGAAACGCACGTCAATTATCAGCGTGAATTGGTGGCCGGCGATCCCATGCGCATTACCACCCAGTTGCTCGGCTTCGACAGCAAGCGGATTCATTACTTTCATCGCCTGTATCATGCCGGCAGGGGCTTTCTGTCCGCCACCACCGAATTGATGGTGATTCATGTGGATTTGGCCGAGCGACACAGCGCGCCGATGCCCTTGCCGGCCCTGGACCGGCTGAGCGCGCTGATGGCGGCGCACATGCAACTGCCGCGTCCGCCACAATCGGGTCGGGTGATGGGGGTGCGCGCCAAGTCCCCGACCATCCAGCCCGAAGCGCCGGTATTGCGCTTGCTGTCCAGATAAGCCGCGGGGATGATGGCGTTCAACCGGGGCTGGTCAGGATTCGTTCAGTTTAGCTTCCCTAAGCTGACAGGCGGGTTCAGTCATCCGAGGCATATCGTCATGATCAAAGTTACACCAACCTTGCTGCTGGTAGCCACGCTTGGAGCGCCGGCGCCACTGTTGGCCGGCGGCTTGACGGGAGATGCGATATTGGGCGGCGCGTTGGGCGGCGCGTTGGGAGCCGGCATTGGTTCCGAGTTGGGCGGGCGTGACGGTGCTATCCTGGGCGGCGCGGTCGGCGGTGCGGCGGGGACCGCTATTACCACCCGCCGCCATCGGCCGCGGCCCGAGGTCATCTATGTGGATCGCTACCGGTACCGATATGTGAATCGTCCAGTCTATGCCGCGCCGCGCGACTACGGCCCTCCGCCTGGTTACTATTCTCACCCGGGCCGGCATCGGGGCCACTACAAGCATCGCCATCACCACGATTGGGATTGAACGGGTAGGGCACACCCTGATTGGGCACCGGTTGCCGCGCGCCAGCGCCGGAAGATCCACGGGGTCGGAAACGAGAAATTCAGGGTCGGAGGCGGCGGAATTTTGTTATGCTCACTAAAACAAATCCTTCGTAACCCGTCATCGTGCCCGGCTTGAGCGGGTGCAATTGAAACAGACCACGGTCGAATCCCGTTTTGCCCCATTTTGCCCGACGCGCCCTGCTAGCGGTGGAAAAGCACGTTCCGCCGGCCCTATTCCGCTCCGAAGGTTGGCTGCGGGTCGCCGTGACGGCCGTCCGTGTGATCCTGGTGATTGTGCTGGCGCGCGCTCTCGCCAGCTTGACGCTGGCGATGCTGATTGGCCATTCCCCGTCGCCCGCCGGTTCCCCGGCGCTGGCGCAATCCACGCCGGGTTCCGATAACCCCGCGACCGCCCGTCCGGCCGATGATGCCGCCATCGGTTCGTGGCATCTGTTCGGCCAGGCGCAGGCCGGCCGGTCGGTGGAGGCGTCGCCCGCTCCGATCCCGGTGACCCCGCTCAACCTGCGGCTGGTCGGGGTGTTTTTCATGGAGCGGGGGGGCGACCGGGCGCTGGCCTTGATCGCCGAAGGCAATGGACTGGAGCGCGGCTACCGAATCGGTGAGCCGTTACCCGGCGGCGCCCGCTTGCAACGGATCCAGCGCGATCATGTGGTTGTCTCCCGCGGCGGCCGGGAAGAGG
>JBATNZ010000056.1:0-8431 GCA_049290615.1 Candidatus Contendibacter sp. | reverse complement strand
ACCGTCGTCATTGCAAAAGTTTATAATTATTCTATGGGATTAGAGTGCATCCCATCCGGCATGAATTCTCCGCTTTCACCATTGGAGATCCGACCATGTCACGCTATCATTATACCCCCTTATTTTTGTTTATCTTATTAATTTCATTATTTATTTATAGCATCCCCACCGGGGCCGCGCCGACTTGGGCCGCCGGTTCCGGCTCTGCGCTCCTTGAGTACGGGCGGCTGCATCCCCGCGCTGGGGCCGAACGCCAGCAGTTCCCGCCCCCGCGCCCTGCCGAACCAGACAAAGCCATCACCGATCTTGACCTGCGGCAACCGCAGGCCGTCGGGGACGCCACCTGTGGCGGCGCCTGGCAAGCCACGCTGCGTTCCGATAATCTATTTTCTGTTGCTTACGGTGCCGGGCTTTATGTGACTGTCGGAGGGGATGGAGCGATCCAGACCAGCCCCGATGGAGTGACCTGGACCCTGCGCGCCTCGGGCCTCACATCCGACCTTAGGGGCGTGACCTGGGGCGGCGACCTGTTCGTGGCGGTGGCGGGTGGTGGCATGGGGGGGCCCGGCGCGATCCTGACCAGCCCCAACGGGTTGACCTGGACCCCGCGCGCCTCGGGCGGCGCCTCCTCCCTTTATGGCGTGACTTGGGGCGGCAACCAGTTCGTGGCGGTGGGGTTGGAGGGAACGATCCTGACCAGCCCGGACGGGGTGACCTGGACCCCGCGCGCCCCGGGCGTCACCTCCACCCTTCGTGACGTGACCTGGGGCGGCAACCAGTTCGTGGCGGTGGGGGATTACGGCCCGATCCTGACCAGCCCGGACGGGGTGACCTGGACCCCGCGCGCCTCCTACAGCCTTGATGGCGTGACCTGGGGCGGCGACCAGTTCGTGGCGGTGGGGTATGGCGGCACGATCCTGACCAGTCCGGACGGGGCGACCTGGACCCCGCGCGCCTCGGGCGGCACCTCCAACCTTCTTGACGTGACCTGGGGCGGCAACCAGTTCGTGGCGGTGGGGGGGTATGCCGACACGGGGGATTCCGGCACGATCCTGACCAGTCCGGACGGGGTGACCTGGACCCCGCGCGCCTCGGGCGTCACCTCCCTCCTTATTGGCGTGACCTGGGGCGGCGACCAGTTCATGGCGGTGGGGTGGACCGGCGTGATCCTGACCAGCCCGGACGGGGTGACCTGGACCCCGCGCGCCTCGGGCGTTACCTACGGCCTTTATGATGTGACCTGGGGCGGTAACCAGTTCGTGGCGGTGGGCAACACGATCCTGACCAGTCCGGACGGGGTGACCTGGACCCCGCGCGCCTCGGGCGTCACCTCCTCCCTTTCTAGCGTGACCTGGGGCGGCAACCAGTTCGTGGCGGTGGGGGGTGGTGGCATGGGGGCCCCCGGCACAATCCTGACCAGCCCGGACGGGGCGACCTGGACCCCGCGCGCCCCGGGCGGCTCTTACGAGCTTTCTGGCGTGACCTGGGGCGGCAACCAGTTCGTGGCGGTGGGGTTTCCTGGCGTGATCCTGACCAGCCCGGACGGGGTAACCTGGACCCCGCGCGCCTCGGGCGTCACCTCCTTCCTTTTGGGCGTGACCTGGGGCGGCGACCAGTTCGTGGCGGTGGGGTTGGAGGGAACGATCCTGACCAGCCCGGACGGGGTGACCTGGACCCCGCGCCCCTCGGGCGGTACCTCCACCCTTCTTGGCGTGACCTGGGGCGGCAACCAGTTCGTGGCGGTGGGGTCTCCTGGCGTGATCCTGACCAGCCCGGACGGGGTGACCTGGACCCCGCGCGCCTCGGGCACTTCATACCGTGGCTTGTATGGCGTAGCCTGGAATGGCCATCAGTTCGTGGCGGTCGGCGACAACATCATCCTGCGCAGCGATTGCACCCCCGGTTTGCTCGCGGGCCTGACCGGCGACGACCTGATCTTTTACACCCAGGACCTCCAAGTCTGGAACCCCATCCCCGGCTGGCTCCACCAGCTTCATGTCGTCAACCTCGATAGCGACGGTCGCGCCGACTTGGCGGGCCTGACCCGTAGCGGGCAGATCTACTACTCCACCGACCGTAGCACCTGGCACCACATCCCCGGCGCACTGGTCCAACTCCAGAGCGGCGACCTCAACATTGATGGGCAAACCGACCTCGTGGGGATCGCGAGCGATGGCACCATCTGGTACACCCCCGACCGCAGCTCCTGGATCAACATTCCGGGCCGGTTGAGCCAACTGGTGGTGGGCGACCTCGACGGCGACGGTCAAGCCGACCTCGCCGGGATCGCGAGCGATGGCACCCTCTGGTACACCCCCAACCTCATCACCTGGATCAACATTCCCGGCCAGTTGCGCCAACTGGTGGTGGGCGCCCTCAACGGCGACGGTCGGGCTGACCTGGCGGGGATCGCGAGCGATGGCACCATCTGGTACACCACCGACCGCAAAACCTGGATCAATATTCCGGGCTGGTTGAGCCAGATGGTCGCGGGTGATCTCGACGGCGACGGTCAAGCCGACCTGGCCGGGATCGCGAGCGATAGCACGATCTGGTACACCACCGACCTCAACACCTGGATCAACCTGCCGGGCCGGTTGAGGCAGATGGTCGCGAGCGACCTCAACGGCGACGGTCGGGCCGATCTCGCCGGGGTGGCGAGCGATGGCACCGTCTGGTACACCACCGACCGCAACGCCTGGATCAACATTCCGGGCCAACTGCGGGAACTGGCCGAGTATTGATCCTCTTCCACCCGCGCGGCTGGCGATCGCCGCCGCCGGGTGGAGGGTGAGAGACTGTGCAAAAAGTCTTTTCGGAGCGATGCGCCGGGGGGATCCGGGGGAGTTTCCACACAGCCTCTTGGATCGGCATCTTATTGCGCCAGTCCCGCCTTCCTCTCCATGGCCCGCCACACCCAGTCCTCAATGCCGTTGTCCGGCTGATACTCGGCCACCGTTTCCCGCAGGATCGCCCGTACCGCCGGATAATCGAAATTGCGCGAGGCGGCCGCCAACCGCTCCAGGCTATCCCGAACCGCAGGCCAAGGCAGGGACTGCTCGCGGGCGCGACGGATCATCGGATGCTCGGTCGGCAGATCGTCGGTTCCGATCAGCAGTTCCTCGCGTAGCTTCTCGCCGCTGCGCAGGCCGGTGAACTCGATGTCGATATCGCCATCGGGATGGTCGTCGTCGCGCACGTTCAGGCCGGACAACTGAATCATCCGCCGGGCCAGATCGAGAATCCGCACCGGCTCGCCCATGTCCAGCAGGAACACATCGCCACCCTGGGCTAGGGCGCTGGCTTGAATCACCAGTTGCGCCGCTTCGGGGATGGTCATGAAATAGCGTTCCACCTCGGGGTGGGTGACCGTCACCGGCCCGCCCTTGTGGATCTGCTCGCGGAACAGCGGCACCACCGAACCCGACGAATCCAGCACGTTGCCGAAGCGCACCATGCACAGCCGGGTGGCGCCGCCCTCCCCCGCCAGCCCTTGCAGGATCAATTCCGCCAGCCGCTTGGTCACGCCCATCACGTTGGTGGGCCGCACCGCCTTGTCGGTGGACACCAGCACGAAAGTCTCAACTCCGGCGGCAAGGGCGGCCTCGGCGGCGCGCCAGGTGCCGAACACGTTGTTCTGCACCCCCTCGATCGGGTTGTGTTCCACAATCGGCACATGCTTGTAGGCGGCGGCGTGATAGACGATCTCGACCTGGAACTGCTCCATCGCCGCCTGCAAGCGCCGGCGATGCACCACCGAACCCAGCAACGGAATCAACTCGATGCTCCCCTCGCCCTTGGCTGGAGAACTGTCGGGGGTGAGGGGGTGGGAATGATCCATGTTGGCCCGCATAGCGTCCAGTTCCTGCTCGATGGCGTACAGGGCGTATTCGGAGCGCTCGAACAGCACCAGCCGGCGCGGCCGCAACGCCAGGATTTGCCGGCACAGTTCGGCGCCGATTGAGCCGCCGGCGCCGGTGACCATCACTGTTTTGTCCCTGACCCGCGCCCGTAGCAAGGCTTCGTTCGGCTGGACCGAATCGCGGCCGAGAATGTCGGCCACGTCGATCTCGCGGAATTCGTCGATGCGCCGGGCGCCGCTGGTCAGTTCCGCCAGGGTGGGCAGGTCCATGACCCGCGCCGGCAAACCGGCCAGCGATTCCAGAATATCCCGCCGGCGGCGGTGCGGCGTCGAGGGCAAGGCCAACAGAATGAGTCGGGCCTCGTGTTTGGCGAGCAGGCGCGACAACTTGAACGGCGCCCGAACCTTGAGACCGCAGACGACGCTACCCCACAGGTGGGGGTTGTCATCCACGAACACGACCGGTTCGAATTCGGTGCTGTAGCGCAGGGTGTTGGCCAGTTGCGCGCCGGCCTCGCCAGCGCCGTAGATGATCACCGCCGCCCGGGCGGCGCCCGGACGAAACCGCCGGCGCAAAAAGCGGCGCAGCAGCAACCGGCCGCCGCCCACCAGCGCCACCAACACCAGCCAGCAGATCAGCCAGAACGAGCGCAGCCACAAACCCTCGCCCAGCACCACCCACACCGCCATCATCAGCAGGATGCCGGCGCTCGCGGCCAGTACGATGGTGTACAGCAGGCTTTCGTCGGCGTAGCGCAGAATCGGCCGGTACAAGCCGACCACCGCAAAAGTGGGGATCACCACGACAACCGACAGTGGAAACAACCAAGCCACGTCCCGTAGCAGATCCGGCCATACCTCACCAAGGCGCAGTGCGAAGGCGGCCCAGGTCGCGACCAATACGGCGAGCGTGTCGCCGCCGATCAGCAGGGCGCGGCGAACGGCGGTGGGAAGATTGAACAGGGATTCGAGCTTCATGGAGCGGATACTGTAGCACGCCGCTGTTTCAGCCACGAAAGGGTGGATGCGGCCCGTCCAACAAAGGATTCGCGGTTTTGTAACAATTTAAAGATCTTGAAAAGCTGTCAAGTTCCCCAATTCGAGAGATCAATCCCGATGTCCGACAAACTCCTGGCATTTGGTGGAGTGGCTGTGGTCCCGCAGGGTTTGCAGCAATCGCTCGTGAATGCCGCCGAACCCGCCGTTGCTCATGATCAACACTTGGCTTCCCGGTTTCGCTTGGGCGTGGATGGCGGCAAGCGTGTCATCGAGCGAATGGCAAACCTGCCCGCGCGGGCCGAGCGCATCCGCCACCGCGCCTAAATCCCAACCGAGATCGGGCGCCTGATACAGCACCACCGCATCGGCCGCCGCCAGCGCTGGCGCCAGGCTGTCCTTGAACACGCCCAGTTTCATGGTGTTGGAGCGCGGCTCCAGCACGGCGATGATCGGTTGCGAACCGACCCGGGCGCGCAATCCGGCCAGCGTGGTGGCAATCGCGGTGGGATGGTGGGCGAAATCGTCGTAGACCGTCACGCCGTTGACCGCGCCGCGCGCTTCCAGCCGCCGCTTGACGCCTTGAAAAGTGGGCAACGTTTCAATAGCGGTCGCTACCGGTACGCCCACATGGTGGGCGGCGGCGATAGCGGCCAGTGCGTTGTGGACGTTGTGCATTCCCAACTGGCTCCATTCCACCCGACCCTGCCGTTCACCCCGGTGATACACATCGAAGGCGCTCCCATCCGGCGCGATATCCCGTGCTTCCCAGTCTCCGACCCCGAATTTTTCCACCGGCGTCCAACAGCCCATCGCCAGCACCTCGGCCAGATTCGCGTCCTGGCCGTTGGCGACGATCAATCCAGCGCTGGGGACCGTCCGCAACAAATGATGGAACTGGCGCTGGATGGCGGCCAGATCGGGGAAGATGTCGGCGTGATCGAATTCCAGATTGTTGAGGATCAGGGTGCGCGGCCGGTAATGGACGAACTTGGAGCGTTTGTCGAAAAACGCGGTGTCGTATTCGTCCGCTTCCACCACGAAGAAGCGGCCATGGCCCAGCCGCGCCGATAGGCCGAAATTGGCGGGAATGCCGCCGATCAAAAAACCCGGTTTCAGCCCGGCGTGTTCCAGAATCCACGCCAGAAGGCTGCTGGTGCTGGTTTTGCCGTGGGTGCCGGCCACCGCCAGCACGTGCCGACCGCGCAGCACGTAATCCGCCAGCCAGGCCGGCCCGGAGGTGTAAGGCAGATCGCGGTTCAGCAGTTCCTCGATGATCGGCCGGCCGCGGCTCATGACATTGCCGACCACCACCATGTCCGGCTGGAACTCGGCGAGTTGTTCAGGGGCGTAGCCCTCGCGCAACGCGATACCGGCCTCGGCCAGTTGCGTACTCATCGGCGGATAAACGCCGGCGTCGCAGCCGGAAACGGTATGTCCCGCCGCGCGGGCCAGGAGGGCGACGCCGGCCATGAAGGTGCCGCAAATGCCGAGAATGTGAATGTGCATGATCCGGATAAACTTTAAGGGGTTATAGAGACTTTCAGGGCGACGAACGAGGCGCGTCAAGGCAAAATAGCCGGTCGTGGCAAGCGAGACGCGCTCGCGCCGTCCTTCTAACACATCATAATTGGCATCGGATAGCCGCAAGTGGTGGATGGTTGGCGCATATAGGCAAGCGATTGCGCGCGGGCATGGACATTTTCGCGGACATTTTTATTGGGCTGTTGCGGGTAACGCTCTATGATTCAATAAGAAAATAGCCCTTCTAAAGTGGACATTCCGGTGGAACCAAACGCTTGGCGGATGCTGGATCGGCGCGTGGAAACAGCCCGATTCGGTCCTTTCACCTTTCAGGTCGGCGTTGATCCCAACGCAGTCGTGTTGCCCCTGCAACGGGTTGAAGACGCGCACCAGCGTTTCATCGCCTCGCCGCTGCCCCAGGTTGCGAATCTGTTGGAACGGGAAGTCGTGGCGAGCAGCATATTCGGCACCAACACCATTGAGGGGGGAACGCTGACCGAGGAGGAGACGGCGACCGCTTTGATGCTTGCGCCGGATGCGATTCGGGAAGTCGAGCAGCGGCGGGTGGCGAACATCAAGGCGGCCTACGACCGCGCGCTGCAAGCGGCGAGCGCGCCCGACTGGCGGCTCGATCTCGATTTCATCCGCGAGGTTCACGCCGCTGTTACCCAGGGTTTGCCGCATTCGTTCAATCAGCCGGGCGTATTGCGCGATAACCCCAAGACCACCGTGACCCATGTGGGCGACGCCGCGCATGGTGGACGCTACAAACCCCCGCAATATGGCGGCGACGTGCGCTTGCTGATGCAACATTGCGTCGAATGGCATCAAAGCTTGGTCGCGGCGGAAGTGCCTGCTTTGATCCGCGCGCCGCTCGTTCATCTCTACTACGAGTTGATCCATCCGTTCTGGGATGGCAATGGCCGAGTCGGGCGGGTGCTGGAGGCGACTTTGTTGCAGGCGGCGGGGTATCGCTACGCGCCGTTCGCGATGGCGCGGTATTACCTCGACAACCTGGATGCCTACTTCACTCTGTTCAACGACTGCCGCAAGCAGGCGGATAAGAACGCGGAATACCCCCATACGCCGTTTCTCACCTTCCATCTGGAAGGGATGCGCGTGGTGATCAATCGCTTGCACGACCGGGTCAATCAAATCGTCGTCGTCCTGCTGTTCGAGAGCCGGATCAGGCAACTGCTGGATGAAAAGGAAATCAATACGCGGCAATACACGATCTTGACGCAGTTGTTGACACAGAAACCGCCGGTTTCATTGGAGCAGTTGCGGCAAAGCCCTTGGTATCAGGCGTTGTATCTGAAGCTCGGCGATAAGACGCAGCAGCGGGATTTGCACAAGCTGCGCGAACTGGGGCTGATTCGGTTGGGTGCCGGTCAGATTTGGCTGGGGCTGGGCTAAGTGCGTACTGAATTGATCACCCTGCGGAGCGTGGATCAAACTATGATTGACTGGTCGTCTTGTCCCGCTGTCGAGCGTGACCCTCAACGCGCGAGCGGCGCTTGGGTGTTTCAGGGCACGCGCGTCCCCGTGGCGGCTCTCTTCGAAAATTTGGAAGATGGCGCTCAACTTTCTGATTTCGTCGAATGGTTCCCCGGCGTTACCTTGCAGCAGGCTCGCGCCGTGCTGGAGCACGCCGCCTGTTCCCTGGAAGTTGCTTGAATGCGCGTTCTCTTCGACCAAGGTATATCGAGAACATAGAACATCTTCTTCTCGATCACCGGTCGCAGCTTCTCTTGGCTGGTCCAAGCCGGGTTGTTGTCGGCGACGTTGCCAGGGCGGTTGTGGTCATGTTCACCTCCATCGGTCACGACCTTGCCGGGGCAGGGCCGATTGATGATCAGGACTTTTGCTAATAAACCCCTTGTGTCGTCATACCCGTGAAAACGGGTATCCAGTTTTTCCTGCTGTAAATTTTCCTGTGATCCGAGCTGCGGTTCGGGTAATCGTAGGGTACGCCCATCAGCAGGATCAATAGGTTGAGCGGTGAGTTTACGGTCTAGCCCACGCTCGAACCCTCGCCATCACAGGAAA
>JBATNZ010000055.1:0-2811 GCA_049290615.1 Candidatus Contendibacter sp. | reverse complement strand
GTCCATGGATCGTTCGGGCCTTGGCGGGGGCCACCATCATCGCGCTGGCCGGTTGCGCCACCGAGCCGCCGGTCACCCTGCCGGCGCCGCTGCGCCCGCCGCTGGCCGATACCGACGCCTCCAGTCGGTTGCCGGACGAGACCGGCGAGCGTGAGAAACCGGTCACCCGCTTTAAGAGCACGCCTAAACCGCCACCCGCCAAACCCGCGCCCACCGGACCCGTCCTGAGCCAGCTCACCGAGCAGGGGCAGCGCCAGGTCACGCTCAACATCGAGGGGCTGACGGTGCCGGCCTTCATCAACGAGGTGTACGGCAACCTGCTGGGGTTGTCGTTTCAGATGGGCGCCGGCGTTCAGGGTAAAACGGAACTGGTCAATTTGCGCTTGACCACGCCGCAGCCGGCCAGCAAGGTGCGCGCCCTAGCCGATCAGGCCCTGGGGGATTATGGAGTGAGCGTGGAGCCGCGCGGCGAGGTGCTGCGTTTCGCCACGGGCGCGAGCGCGACGCCCGCCACGCCGGATTCGCCGGTGTTTGTGTTCAGGCGGAAACTGCCTGCGAGCATTCCCGATCAAACCTCGGTGGTGCAGTTCTTCACGCTCGACGCCGTGCGCAACACCCAAGTCGCTGGCTGGTTGCGGCAGGCGTTCCAGGGGCAGAAGGTGACCATCAATGAAGACGCGGAGCGCAACGCGCTGATGCTGGCCGGGCCGGCAGGCATGGTGCGGCAGGCTGCGGAAGCGGCGTCGCTGCTGGATCAGCCGTTCATGCGCGGCCAGCACAGCCTGCGCATCGAGCCGGCCAACTGGACGGCCAGCGCCCTGGCCAAGCGGCTGGAGGAAATTCTGCAAGCCGAGGGCTACAGCGCGAGCCGCTCGGTAACGACGGGAGGCAGCGTGCTGGTGTTGCCGGTGGATGAAATCAACGCCGTCTTGGTATTCGCCGCCGACCCTGGTTTGCTGATTCATGTACGACAGTGGGTGTCCCAGCTCGACCAGACTCGACAGGGGCCGGAGCAGGATGGCCTGTTTTATTACTTGGCGAAGAATGTGCCGGCGGACAGTCTGGTTAAGACGCTGGCGCCGCTGTTGCCGTCGCTGACGGGCGCGAACGCCCCGCCGGGCGCGGCAATGTCCACAACGTCGCCGGCTAGAGCGTCGCAGATCGGAGCGCCGCAGACCGGAGTGCCGCCGGCCGCTGGCGGAACCGCGTCGGCGGCTACCACGCCAACGACCCAGAGCGGCGGTTTCGTTTCCAACCTGGTGGTGGATGCCTCCCGCAATGCGTTGATTTTCAGCGGCTCCAGCGAACAGTGGGCGCGGTTGCGGCCGGTGCTGGAGGCGATGGATCAGCCGGCCAAGCTGGCGCTGATCGAGGTGACGGTGGCGGAAATCACCCTGGGCGATACTCAGGACACCGGGATCGAGTGGGTTTTCAAGAACGTCAATATCGGCAACTGGGAGGGTACGCTGACGAATGCGCTGGACGTGGGTACCGACGGCTTCAGCTATGGGTTGACCAATGAGGGCAGCGTGATTCTGTTGAACGCCTTGGCCACCAACAACCGGGTGAGCATCCTGTCCAACCCTCGGGTGATGGTGCGCAACAGTCAGGAGGCGACGATTGACGTGGGCACCGAGGTGCCGATCATCACTTCGCAATCCACCACCGATACCGGAGGCACGGGGGGCAATCCCGCCATCCTGCAACAGATTCAGTACCGCAAAACCGGGGTGCTGCTCAAGGTGAAGCCGACCATCTACGCCGGCCGGCGGGTGGATCTCGAGGTGGAGCAGGAGGTGAGCGAGGCGCAGCGCAACACCACCAGCACCATCAGCTCGCCGCAGATTCTGAACCGCAAGATCAACACCAGCCTGAGCTTGAAGGACGGCGGCTCGGTGTTGCTGGGCGGGCTGGTGTCCACCAACCGCAGCACGAGCAACCGGGGTATTCCCATCCTCAAGGATGTGCCGCTGCTGGGGGCGCTGTTCCGCGCCGACAACCAGAGCACTAACCGCACCGAACTGGTGGTTTTGATTACCCCGTACATCGTTAGTGATGAGCGCGAAGCGGAGGCGATCACCGAGGCGTTTCGCCAGCGCCTGAATTTCGCGAAGACACCGGCCAGCGAGGCCCCGCCGGAATAGGAGATGACGATGGCAACGACTTATGAAGACGTATTGGCCTTGTTCCGTGAAGTAGCGGAAGCACAGAAGGAGACGGGTCGGTTGCTGAGGGAGCAATCCCAGGAGACCGACCGCAAGTTTCAGGAGACCGAGCGGCTGCTGAAAGAACAATCCCAGGCGGCGGATCGGCGAATGAAGCAACTCAACGAGCAACTGGGCAAACTGGGTAATCGGCTGGGGGAATTTGTGGAAGGGCTGGTCCGGCCAGCCATCGTCCGTCTGTTCCAGGCGCGGGGGATTGCGGTCCGCGAGGTGTATGCCGACGTCTCGGTCGAGGAGCCGGACGAGGGGATGCAAATCAATCTGCTGGCGGTGAATGGCGCCGAGGCGGTGCTGGTGGAAGTAAAAAGTAAACTGGCGCAGGCAGATGTGGACGAGCATCTGGAACGGCTGGGCAAATTCAAGCGCCTGTTGCCCCGTTATGCGGAGGTGCGGGCGCTGGGGGCGGTGGCGGCAATGGTCGTGCCGCGGGAGGCGGCGCGCTATGCCTATCGGCAAGGCCTGTTCGTGCTGGCGCAATCGGGCGAGAGCGTGGTGATCCTCAATGATGCGAAGTTTCAGCCCCGGGCCTGGTAGCCGCGTCGCTGCGTCGTAAGCTCACCCCCCTCCCCCCAACCCCCTCCCACGC
>JBATNZ010000054.1:0-11677 GCA_049290615.1 Candidatus Contendibacter sp. | reverse complement strand
CAGTACCCGGCCACAGTTGTTGGCGGAGCTGGGCCAACCACGCCACCGCGGTTTCCGCCAACAACTGTGGCCGGGTACTGGCGGCTGGCCGGTGAGCCTACCGTGTCCCTTGTGAGAAGTAGCGGTTTGCGCCTCACGCTCCAGCAATCCTTACGCTCGGACTGGAAACGGCATGAGCGAAACACCCCCCATCTGGGAAGAGATCGCCCAAGTCGGCGACATCGAACGCTGGGTCGTCGCCCGGCTGCGGCAACTGGGCCTGTTGGACGAGGTCGCGGAACCCGGCAAGCTAACCGGCGCCGCCCTGCGCCAGTTCAAGGCGCGCCGGGAAGAAGAACGGCGAGTCCGCAAACAGTTACGCCAGCAGGCGTGGGCCGCCTTCCGTCAAGCCCATCTGGTCCATCTGGGCGCGGACGTGTTCCATCACGACACGCCCGATATCGACCGCTACGACCTGCCCGACCCCGAAACCCGGCGGGAAGCCAACGCCCTGCCGGAGCTTAAAGATGCTCAGGCGCTCGCCAAGGCGCTCGATCTGTCCATTCCCCGCTTGCGCTGGCTGGCCTTCCACCGCGAAGTGGACAGCGGCAGTCACTATCAATACTGGACCATTCCCAAGCGCGACGGTGGCGTCCGCCTGATCAGCGCACCCAAACCCACGCTGAAAAAGACGCAACGCTGGATTTTGCGCCAAATCGCCGAACGCTTGCCGGTGCATGGCGCTGCGCACGGCTTTTTGCCCGGACGCAGCATTTTCAGCAACGCCGCCGTTCATGCCGGCGCCCGAATGATCGTCAAGCTCGATATCCGCCATTTCTATCCCACCGTCACTTGGCGGCGGGTCAAGGGTCTGTTCCGCAAAGGCGGCTACGGCGAGCAGGTGGCGACGGTGTTGGCCCTGCTCTGCACCGAAGCGCCGCGCGAACTCCTGCCGCTCGACGGCAAGCATTACCACGTCGCCAACGGGCCGCGCGCCCTGCCGCAAGGCGCGCCAACCAGCCCCGCCCTCAGCAACACGATTTGCCTGCGCCTGGACTGCCGCCTGTCCGGCCTGAGCCAAAAGCTGGGATTCCGCTACACCCGCTACGCCGACGATCTGACCTTCTCCTGGCACGACGACTCACCGCCGCCGCTGGGCCGTCTATTGCGTGGAGTCCACGCCATCATCAAGGCGGAAGGCTTCGTCCCGCACCCGCAAAAAACCCGCGTGCTGCGTCGGGGCCGCCGGCAAACCGTGACCGGACTGGTGGTCAACGAAGCGCCAGCGGGCAGTCCGGCGCGAGTGCCGCGCGCCCAGGTCCGGCGCCTGCGCGCCGCCCTGCACAACCGCCTGAACGGCAAGCCCGGCAAGGAGGGTGAGAGCTTGGCGCAATTGCGCGGCTGGGTGGCCTTTCTCCACATGACCGACCCAGAAAAGGCCAAACCGTTTCTGGCGCAACTCAAACAACTGGAGGAGCGTGGCACGGATGAGTGAGTGGCAGGTTTCCCTGATTTTTCAGGACAGCAAATCCAACAAGTTTTGGCGGGCGCGCTGCCTCGGCAACAATCTGGAAGTCAATTTTGGCCGGATCGGCACCCAGGGGCAAAGCCAGGCCAAACGCTACGATTCACCGGAGGACGCGGCGCGCGAACTGGAAAAACAGGCGCGGGAAAAATACAAGAAAGGCTACGTGGACGGCGACGACGGCCCGAGCGAAACGGCTGCGACGTCCGCCGCCATCGAAGCGGCGCCCGCGACGCCCGCTGCTACCCAATGCACGCTGGTCCTGACGCTGGGCGAACGCCGCCTGAAACTGCGTTTGAGCGTGGAAGGCAACGCGCTGCACACCCACGGCGTGGAACACTACGCCGATGCCGACGCCGCCGAAGCCGCTTTCGCCCAGGTCCGGGCGGCTTTGGAAGCCGAAGGCTACCGGCCCCAATAGGCGATGCTCATGGCCGACGACCGCTCCATCCTGTTCGCCGATTTGGAACACGCCGCCGCCCGGCGCGATCCGCAGTTCGTTCCGTGGGTTCTGGAATTTCTCGCGCAGCCCGACCCGCCCTCTGGCCAGCCGGAAGACCCGCCCGACGATTATCAAGCGCAACCCTTGCCCGCCGACGCCTGGTCGCTGGAGCGTCTGCGCCAGACCTTGAACCCGCAAGCCTTGGCCGGCAAAACCGCCGACGAACTCAAGGCGCGGCGTCTTGGCGCCTGGGCCGCGCTGCTGGCCGCGCCCAACCCGCCGCCGCGTTTGAAGCTGGGTCAACTGTTGGTGGATTTGTACGCGGCCGACGACGAACCGGCCCGCGCGCTGTTGTTGGAGCTGATTCCGCAACTGCCACCGAACGCCATCGGTTGGGGCGTCTGGCAAGGCATCAAGGGCATCTACAAACAGGCCGAACAACGCCACGATCTTGCCATGCTGGGCGTTCTGTGCTATCGGCTGGACGATCAGCCAAAGCTCGGCGAAGGCGACATTTCACGGGGCACTTGGCTGTACATGCGCCGCCGCGCCTGGCGTTTTCTGCGGCAACTCGGTCAGGCCCTGCCCGAATTGTTCCCGGTGTACGCCGGCCAAGTCTTGCGCCATTACCCGCCCCAGTGCAATTTCCGCCACTGCTGGATCGCCAACCAGATTTGGCGGCATAAGGATTTGATTGGCGTCACCGACCAGGGAATTTTGGGGATTGGCGGCCTGCCGGACAAGGACAAGCTCGACCGCCGCGCCTTCGACGATGCCTGGAAAATCAGCCCAGCGCCGCTGCTGCGGTTGCTGGAAGATGCACACAGCCCGCAAGTCTGCGAGTTCGCCATTCGCGGACTGGAGCAGGATTTCAAGGACGCTCTGCGCCACGTCGAACCGGCCTGGCTGGCTCGCCTCGGCACCAAGCGGCTGGACATCGTTCACGGCTTCGTCATCAAACTGCTGCGCGACAATCCCGAGTTCCATCAATCCAAACTGAAACAGCTCGGCTTGCACGACATGGTGCTGGGCCTGCTGTACAGCGGCAACAGCCCGGCCCGGCGTTACGCCATCGACTACGCCCGCGCCTACGCCACCGATCTGCCCATCGCCGAACTGGTCAAGCTGGTGCAGGAAGGAATGCAGGACGCGCAGACCTTCGCGGTGGCGCTGCTGGAACAGCGCCCGCCCGCCGAGTTGGGGTTGCCGACGATCCTCAAGTTGCTGGGCGCTCCGGCCAGCGCCGCTCTCGCCAAGGCCAAGCTGCGGCAAGGGTTCAAGCCCACCGACATCACCGCCGAGCAGTTCGTCGAAGTCGCGCTCGCACCGTCCGGGCAGGGCGCGTCCGTCGCAAACCAATTGCAGCACCTTGTGGAACTCCTGCAACAGGCCGCTCAGGAAGACCCCAATATTCAACGCAGGCTCAACCACTTGGCACGACAAGGGAGTCCTGCGGCGTTCGATACCGTGCTCGAATTTTACCGGGACGCGAAAGTCACGGTCCCCGCCGCCTACTACCGCCAGTTGTTGGACGATCCGCGTTGCAATCCGCAGGCGCGGCAGCGGGCATTGAAAGCGCTGGCGGATTATCCGGGGCGCGAGATCGGCACGGAATGGCTGCAAAAAGCCCTTCTGGACCCGCAACTGAACAGCACGGTCGCCAATTGGCTGCGGCAAGGCAAATTGCAAGGCGAGGATTTGGACGTCGAATGGCTGAAAGGGCTGGTGTTGCGCCCCGCGCTGCGACCGCTGGCGCTTCAGTTGCTCGGCGACTCGAAATTGATCGTCCCAAGCCGCATCGGCTTGCCGTGGTTGCTGGCGATGGCGCGGCAGGCCGACCCGACCCTGCATGATTTCGCGCATCGTTATCTGCTGCAATCGTTCCAGCCCGGCGACTTCGCCAGCGGCGACCGCGGCGGGGTCGATCACCTGTGGGAACTGGCCAGTGGCGCCGCGCAGCCAGAGCCGGTGCGCCGCTTCGCCGCCGCCTATCTCAAGGCCCATCATCCGAAAATCGGTCCCAGCGACCCGGAAACGCGCGTCTTGAATATCAAACCCGCGCTGACTGATGCCGACTATCCGCTTAGCCGGCTTCGGCCGTTGTTCGACGACCACCGGCCCGACCTTCGCCGACTGGCGGTCGCCATCGCGCGGGAGGAATTGCACGCCTGGAACGAACCCGCCTTGCTGTACCGGCTGGCCGACAGCCCGCACCGCGAAGCCCGCGCTTTCGCCATCGAACAACTGTTGCGGCTGGGCGAAACCTCGGTCGAACCGGCCTTGCCGATGGCATGGCTGTTGCCGGAACGGGTGTTTCAGTTGGCCGAAAGTCGCCACAAGATCACCCGCGAGACGGCACTGACCCTGATCCGCCGCCATCACGAGCGGCTCGGCGATCCGGCGCGGCTGGCCTGGCTAATGGAAAGCCCGCACCGCGAGGTTGGGCTGTTCACCGTGCGGCTATTGTGGGAACGTCAGCGCCGGAAGTTCGCGCCGACCGCGAAGGCCGCCGAGCCTCAACCCGGCGCTCCGGTCGAAGAAGTGCGCCAATTCCTGCGCAAAACCCTGTTCGGCCTGCCGCCCGGCCGGATGGAACGGCGCGAGTTGGACGCCGAACAGGCTGCGCCCGAACGGCCATGGCCGGCCAGCGTCGGCAAGCGCCGGTTGATCGAGGCCATCAAGATGCTGGCTTTGGAAGATACCGCTTTTGCGGCGTTGATCACGCCGGTGTTGGAAGAATTCCGTTATTCCCGCGCCAAGCATGAATGGCAACACTGCGTTGCGGCTCTGGTGCAAATCCGCCGGGCGCATCCGGCGATTCGAGTGGATTTGCCGGTTGGACAGGTAAATGTGAGGGCGAAGACAGTGCGGGCAACAAAATAATCGACTCACAATGCCAAGAAAAATCAAAGACCTTATTCAGGATTTGAAAAATGCCGGATTCAGCGAGATAACGGGTGGCGGAAAGGGTTCACATCGAAAATTCGCTCACCCTAAATATGCCGGCGCGGTAACGGTGAGCGGTCAATCCGGGAACGACGCAAGACACTACCAAGAAAAGCAAATCAGCCAAGCAATAGAGAGTATAAAAAAGTGAAGACAAGCGATCTATACCACAAGTGGATCGAATGGAGTGAAGAAGATCAAGTTTATATTGGCAAATGTCCGGATTTAATCACGGGAATTCATGGCGATAATCCCACTGAGCTTTATGGCGAGCTATGCGAGGTCATAGAGGAAGTGATTCAGCATTTTGTTAAGGAAGGCCGGGAACTGCCACCACCACAAGTTCGCCCTATGCGGGAAGTCGCATAATTTTCTCTAAAATTCTTTTCGCCAAAATCAAGCGATTCAAGTTTTTATAAAAAATAATTTATCTAATTCTTTGTGGAGTGTTAGTATGAAAATTGTAGTATTGGATAGCAATATTTGGCTCTCTGAATTAGCTTTAATGAGTCCTTTAGGTTGCGCCTTTAGTCATTATATTGTTGTAAGCGATATAAAAATAGGATTGCCTGAAATAATTGAAGTAGAAACAAAATACAACCTTAGAAAACATTTAATTGATTACCGAGAAAATATAATAAAAAACTACAATCGCATGTTAGCTATTTTTGGTCAGATGAAAGAGATAGTTATGCCTGAGGATGAAGTTATTGATAAAAAGATTGAAGATATCTTTGATTTTCATAAAGATAGATTAATAAGGATTCCATTCGACCTTGAAGGCGCAAAAAGCTCTTTCGATAAAATCATCAGAAAGCTACCGCCTAATGGAGAACAAAATCAACAATTTAAAGATGGAGTTATTTGGGCTAATTGTCTCAAGCTCGCTGAAATAGGAGATGTTGGTTTGGTAACTGAAGATAAAGGCTTCTATAAAAATCGTGAATACTCTAAAGGGTTGGCTCATAATTTATTACAGGAAGCCAAAAATGCCCACCATTCAATTATGGTATTTAGTGAGTTAGCTCTAATAATTGATCAAGTCAAGTCTGATTTAGGCTTAGATAAGCAGAAACTCGTTGAGGCAATTGAAAAAAACACTTACTCGCAAATATTGAGATTCGCTAATAAAAAGGACTTTGAGCTAATAGGAGCCGCAAGTAGTAATTTCGAATTTTACGCAACAACAAACCCCGTTGAAATTTCAGTTAAATCGAACATCAAATACAATTTAGAAAATAGATCTCTTGAAGAAAGAACCGATGCAATAATTGAAAGCAAAGCTGAATTTATTTTAAACATTAAAAGTTATGATATTAGAGAGCTTATAGAAGATGGAGAATATCTTTCTTGGAAAGATGAAAATGGTGAGCTTAAACAAAATAAGAGCATATATGGGTATTTAGATGATGTATTGGGACATAGAACAATTGAGCACAAAATATATTACAAAATCGAATAGTGTTCATATCTAATCCTACATCGATATTGATTCGTTGAACGCGAGTCACCCGCGCATGAAACCTCTGAATGACTCTCGGATAGGAGCCGCCCGTGGCCAAACAATACGCGCCCCACATCGAACGCCTATTGGCCGTCGCCGCCAGCGGCAAACTATTAGCGGTCGGCGGTCGCCGCGACGCGGCGGGCGTGGACGACTCCAGCGTCCACCTCCTGCAACTGCCCAAGCTAAACGCCCGCTTCAGCGCCCCGCTGGATGCTGCCGCGTCCGCACTGGCCTTTTGCGGCGACGATTGCTTGCTGGCCGGAACCGTCAAGGGCGATCTGGCGATTTGGCGCACGAGCGGCGACGGAAAAACGCCGGCTTGGCAGCAAGCCGTTCACGGCGGCGCGGTGCGGGCACTAGCCGCGACCGAATCGCAAATCTTGAGCGTCGGCGATGACGGAGTTCTGGCGCTGCACGCCATTGAAATGGACGGCGACCGGCCGCGCTTGCGCGAGCAGGCCAAACGCCGCCTGAGCGAGCAGGCTTTACGCGCCGTCGCGCTGGACCAGGCGAGCGGCAGCGTGGCCGCCGCCGGCGCGGATAACACCATCCATGCGCTGCCCCTGGCAAACCTCAAAGACGCCGAACCTCGCGTCATACCCTGCGGTGAGCGTGGCATTTTCGCTCTGGCCTTCACTGGCGACGGGCGCATCGTGGCCGGTTGCGGCGACGGTTCGATCCGGGTCTGCTTTCTGGAAGGCGCCATCGACGAAGAGGATCGCAGCGGCGACGCCGCCCATCAAGGACCGGTGCGCGGCCTGCTCTTCAGCGCCGCGCTGAACGACGAGCAGGGCCGACCGCTGCCGCGCCGGCTGTTCTCTCTGGGCGAGGACGGCGAACTCAAGGTCTGGAATCTGGACCAGCGCCGCAAGCCGCGCACCGTGCCCGTCGGGCGCAACGCCAGCGCATTGGCCCTGTTCGACCCGCTGCCACAAGCCAAACCGGAACAGCGCGGCGGGCTGCTGGTCGCAGTCACCGAACAGCGGCAAATCTGGCTCAGTGCGGTCGATCAGAACGGCAACCCTTCAGGAAATCCAGAAACCTGGGATTCGCGGCTGCAACGGCTGCTTGACGAAGTCAAAGCGACCCGCTCGTCGTCGGCCACTTTGGACGCGCTGGCGCAACTGGCCGAGGACGAAGCACGGGAAGGCTTGGAATACGTGCTGGGCCAGGATTCCCGACCGGGGCAACGCATCGAGGCGGCGCAAAAACTGGGCGCCAGCCAACGCCGCCGTAGCCGGCCGGTGCTGGCCAAGGCATTGAACGACGACCACGTCGGCGTGCGTAAAGCCGCGCTGAAAGCGCTGGAGCAAATCGAGTCCGCAACCCCCCTGCAAGCCCTGCAACTCGCTCTGGGCAGTCGTCACCCGGACATCCGGCTCGAAGCGATAGAACGCCTGACGCGACTGAGCCAAGCGTCGCCCCTGGTGCCGAGGCTTCTCAACGAGCGGCTGAACGATTCGGACGAAAAAGTCCGTGAAGCCGCCCTCGATGGCTTGCTGGCTTTGGACCCCGAGGCCGGCGTCGCGCCCTTGCGCGGCGCGTTCGAGCGGGGTTCCGCCGATATCCGCCGCGCCGTCCTGATCCGTCTCGGGCGACAGCGGCTAAGCGCCACGCCCCAGGGTCGCCAGTTGCTTGGCCAAGCGCTCAACGACGAAACACCCGACGTGCGTAAGGCGGCGCTCTGGGTCGCGGTCGCGGCTCATCCCGCGCTCGCCGCCCGCTTGCACGCCGGCGGCGGCTATATCGCCCAGGTATTGGACGAACTCAAGGCGCAGGGCGTCGGCGAAGAAAGTACGGCCACGCGCGACACTCTGATCGAATCGGATCTGGAACCGCTGTTCACCGCCCTGGTCTCCCGTCACCCGGATACCGCCATGCAAAGCGCCCTGTGTCTCGGTTGGCTCGGCGACGACCGCGCCAGCGGCGCCTTGTTGCAACTCAGCCGGGAACCGGATGTCGGGGCACGGCGGATGGTCGCCCGTTTCATGGCCAACGCCGTCATCAATCTGGCCGGCGATCAGCGCTTGCGGTCGCGTCTGCAATGGTTGCTGAACGACGAGGACGCCCAAGTCCGCGCCGAGGCGTTCGACGGTTTGCTCAAACTGGCGGAACCGGAAGGTCCGGCCGGCGAGATCGATCTGGCCGAAATCGCGCTGCGCACCCAGGCGGGCGAGATTCGGACCCGCGCCCTGCAACTCCTGGTCAAGCACGGCGCGACCGCGCAAAACGAACTCGCCATCCGAATCGACGCGCTCCTCGGCCACGCCTTGGACGACGAAGCCGAGGGGGTGCGGCGCGAAGCCATGCGGACGCTGTGGGCCTGGCACAGCAAGCGCCCGGAAACCACCTTGCGGCGGGCGGTAGGCTCGGTGCATCCCGACATTCGCCGCTGGGCGGTGGACGAGTTGGCCCGCCAAGCCCGTCAGTCGCGCGCCTGGGCCAGGGAGTTGCTGATCGAGCGGGTCGGCGACACCGCCGCCGAGGTCGGCTTGGCCGCCTACGAAGCCCTGACTAAGGAAGAGGCCGACAAAAAACGCTCGAACTACCACTTGGCGGCGCTCCATTCGCCCACCATCGAAGTCCGTTTGGCCGGTCTCAAGGGCGCGTTGGAGGCGACCGACCCGGCCCCGCTGCGGAACCGCTTGATCGAACTGCTGCAAACCGAGGAAGCGCCCCAGTTTCTCGCCGCCATCGAAGCCCTCGACAAGCTGTTGCCCAACGACGTGCAAGCGTTCACCCTCGCCTTCGACAGCCCGTTTTATCTGCTGCGGGTGCGGGCCGGCGAGTTGTGCGGCAAGCGCCGGGACAGCCGCGCCGTCGGACCGATGCAGGCTTTGCTCGGCATCCCCAAAACCGACCGCGACCGCCCCGCCGACGCGCTGCGCCAGCGCGCCGCCAGCGCCCTGGCCGATGTGGGCGATCCCGCCAGCATCCCGTTTTTCACGACCCTGCTGCGCGACGAGGATGCCCTGGTGCGGGAACACGGTGCGCGAGGTCTGGCCACCGCTTGCCAAAACGGGCGCGAGCAACCGCTGGTGGACGCGCTGGCACATGCCGATCTGGCGGTGCGCAGTTGGGCCGCTGACGGCCTGTCGAAGTTGGGCGACCTGCGGGCGCTGCCGGTGCTGGCCGGCACCCAGCGCCACGAGCATTTGCCGATCCGGCGCGGCGCGCTGTTCAGTTTCGTTGCGCTCGGCGGGGCTGGGGTGCAAGGCTTGCTGCAAGGGTTGGAAGACCGGGAGCGCGATCTCCAGGAATTGACCTTCGCCGTGATCGTGGCGCGCGATATTGCTCTGGCGCGGGCGCGACTGGAACCAGATTTACTGTTGAGCGCCCTGAGCGCCGGACAGCCGGAAATCCGCTTCGCCGCCGCCCGCGTTCTGGAAGCGCGATTGCGCGACGAAGACCTGGGGCAATGGGGCCTGGAACTGATCGGACCGCACCAGCCGGAGAAAGCCAGCGACATGCGCAACTGGCCGGACCCGGCGCAGCGTCCACGCCTGCTCAACGCCGTGGTCAACGCCCTGGCCAGCGATTCCCCGGCGCGGCGCTACGCCGCCGCCCAGGTTCTCGGCTTGCGGCCACAACCCGAAACCTTCTGGCGCGAGGCGAAACGTCTCGCCGAAGTCGCCACCGATCAGGCGCCGCCCCAGACTGCGCCCGAAACCGAAACGCCGCTGGAGCGTAAAACCGGCTGGATTCGCGGCCTGTTTCAGCGCAAGCAACAGCCGAGCGGCTCCGCCACCCAACGCCTGCTGACCGTGTTGCGCTTCGCCGGCGGCGGGCGGCGACCGCCCAAGGATGAAGAGCAAGCCGGTGCGTCCGAACTGTGGCGACTCGCGTTCGGGACTTATGCCGGCCTGATTCGCCAAGCACCCGTCGCCAAGGGACCCGACGATTACCAACGGGTGCGGCGCGACAGCATCGCCCGCCTCGCGGCGTTGGCCCCGCAGCCTGCCATCGGTCGGGAAGCGGTGTTGCCGGTGCTGCGCCAAGCCTTGGGCGACCCGCACCATCTGGTCCGACAGGCGGCGCTGAACGCGCTGGCCGAACTGCATCCGCTGGAGCCGCTGGAACCGCTGGCCCTCGCCCTGAACGTGGATTTCGCCGACCTCGGCCGCAATGCGTTCGACCGTTTGCTGGCTCTGGCCGCGACCGGCGACGCCCGCGCCGCCGAACTGGCCCGCGGCGCGGTCGATGCCGCCAACGCGGACACGCGCCGCCACGCCCTGGAACAACTGCCCCGCCTGTACCCCGCCGGCAGTCTGGAACCCTGGTTGCTGGCGCTGAACAGCCGCCACGACGATTTGCGGCTGACCGTGGTGGATCGCCTGCTCGACGCCAACGATCCGCGCATCGCCGCCGCTCTGAGCCGCGCCCTGGAAAGCGAACACGAGGAGTTGCGCCTGCGCGCCGCCGTGGGCTTGGCCCAGCGCGGCGAACCACTGGCTCTGGACGTTCTGGCGACCGCCTTGAACGCCGAAGCGCGCATTGCCAACCGGGCGCTGGAAGCGCTGGTCGCCTTGGCGCACGCCCGCCCGAACGAACAGGTCGCGGCGCAAGCGGCCGAGGCCGTGACGGCGCGCTTGGAAGACGATCCCGACCAGACCGCCGACCGTCCGGCCCTGCTGCGCGCTCTGGGTCGCATCGGCCACATCGCCGCCGCGTCGCTGCTGGGACGCTGGCTGCTGGACAAGGACAAAGCCACGCATCACGGTCTGGCGCTGGACGTGCTGCTGCAACTGCTGCGCGACCCGATTCAACCCGAGCAAAAGCGGGCGGACGGGCGGAAATATCCGCGTTATCGGGAGGAATTCGCCCTGCAAGTCCTGCCGCCGCTGCTCGACCACGACAACGCCGCGATTCGCGCCCGCGTCATCGAAGTCCTGGGCGTGTTGGAGGCGAAGCAGGCGGAAACGCTGCTGGTCCGGCTGCTGGACGACCGCGACGAGGCAATTCGAGCGCTGGCCTGCGCGCAACTGGCGCAACGCATCGTCGCCGGTATCCCTGGCGCTAGCCTGGAGCCGCTGACGCGGGCGCTGGCTGGCGGTCGCCGCGAACTGTTGCTGGCCGCCGCCGAAGGCTTGGCCAGGCAGCAACGTCCGGAAGCCTTCCAACCGCTGCTGCTGGCCTTCAGCGCCGGCACCGAGACGGAACGGAAACGGGCTGTCGCGGCTTTGGGCGAGTTGGGCGACCGCCGCGCGCTCGAATACCTGGAACCGCTGCTCGATCCGCGCGCCGACCTGCCCGCCGACGACCGCGCGCTGGCGCCGGA
>JBATNZ010000053.1:0-15484 GCA_049290615.1 Candidatus Contendibacter sp. | reverse complement strand
CGGGCGTGGCCTACGCTGGCCTTTGGCGCTATTTCCGGTTCATCGGGCAAAAACTCGACGGTTAGGTCCATCCCATGGCGTCCCCGCGATTCCGTTCCCTGTGGATTTCCGATGTCCATCTCGGCTTCAAGGAATGCAAGGCCGAGTTTCTGCTGAATTTTCTGCAACAGTGCGAATGCGAACGGCTGTACCTGGTGGGCGATCTGATCGACTTCTGGAGTCTGCGCAAGGGTGGGCGCTGGCTGGCGAGCCATGGCGAGGTGCTGAAATTCATCCTGGCCAAGGCGCGGGCCGGAACCCGGGTGATCTACGTGCCCGGCAACCACGATGAAGTGGCGCGCGACTATCTCGGCCTGCGGGTCGGCGACATCGAGATTGTCCCGGAGATCATTCACGTCACCGCCGATAACCGCCGCTTTCTGGTCACCCACGGCGACGAGTGCGACAACGCGGTGCGTTGCGGCGGGCCACTGGTCAACTGGCTGGGCGACTGGGCCTACGACCTGCTGCTGTTCCTGAACTGCTGGTACAACCGCTGGCGGCGACGCTGGAACCATCCCTACTGGTCGCTGGCCAGTTTCCTCAAGCAGCGCATCGGCCGGGCTGCGGCCCATATCGCCCGTTTCGAGGCGGCGGCGGCGCACGAAGCGGCGCGGCGCAAACTGGATGGCGTGATCTGCGGGCATATCCATCATGCCGCGCTGCGCGACATTCATGGCGTGTTGTACTGCAACGACGGCGATTGGGTGGAGAGCTGCACCGCGCTGGCGGAACACGCCGACGGGGCGCTGGAAATCCTGCGCTGGACGCACCAACAGGCGATGGTGGTGGCGCGGGAACCGCGCCGCTTGTCGGAGATGCCGCCGGTTCCGGGATGGGCGACGGGGTGAGACCGCGTGATCAAACCCCCGTTTGCCGTCAGTATCAGGCTGGCAACCGCGAGTCTTCTCGACGATGACCGGGCGAATTGGAAGCGGGCAGTGTAGTAGCGGTAGAGGGTGACGGGGTCGAGGTCCAGCGCGGTGCTGAAAAGGAGGGCGATCCGCTGAGTTCGCCGGTGAATGACGACGACCGCCCGGACCCGGCGGCAGATCCGGGGGACGTAGACGACAGCGGTTTCGAGGAGGAGGTCCGGGTCGGGGGAAGCTACGCCGCCAAACACCGTCGGGTCCCAATCAGCAACAGGAGCAACAACTCGTTCAGAAGCTGCTGGAACGGTTGGCTCAACCGCATTTTCAACAGTACACTTTCCAACAGCGGCATCGGGACATCCCTCGGATTCGGCGTGGGTTCACAACTTCACCCTATCCGAACTTGACCCGGTGCCGCTACCCCGCCGACTACTCCCTCAAAAACTGTCCGAACTATTGATATTAGATGGTGGGGTTTTATTGGACGTCGCTCCGCTTTCCGAACGACACGGCACGGTCTGAAGGGGTGCGGCTTTGTCACCAATCGCTATTTGTCCCACATCACGTCGCACTTCGCCATTGCAGCGGCCGCAAGCAACTCGATCAAAGGCAGGGCGCGATGAGCTAAATTGACCGTGCGCTCGCTCGAGTCGTCGTCTTGAACGCTGTCAGACGCATCCGCGACCACTGCTTTATTGGCCGCGATAGCCTTTCTCAAGTGCTCCAGTGCCGTGGAAACCTCTTCGGCCAAGAGCGCGCCCGGCACGGTTCCGCTGTGTCCCATCAGTTTAAGCAACTGGATTGCGATATCGCCAAACATCATGTATCGGCGTGGGCTTTGCTTCGAAAAGTAACCATCATCATGGTCTCCTCGGGAAACCCCTGTAGTCATCTGCTTTTTCGTGGGGATTATCCCCCTACCGACTCAGCGTTAGGAAAGTAAGTTTAATGAGTATGTGCGCTACAGCACAGACGCTTCCAGTAGAGTAATGATAATTAGTTACCTTCTGTAATACCAGCAACGCAGGCTTAGGATGCTGGACGGCCTTGGCCTTGGCACTTACCACACTATCGGGAGAGCAGTTCGATGAATTTGAAAATTTGGATGAGACTCGGCGGGGTCCTCGCTATCCTGCTAGGAGTGGCTCCAGTGCTGGCCATCGCGCAGGGATACGGCGGTGACCAAGCCGCGGGGCGCGGCACGATCCAGGTTGACAACAATTGGCGGGACCCGGTCCATATCACGGTTTGGACGAACCGTGGTATAGAACTCGGTGGAGGTTGGAGATTTCGCTCGGGGGAATCCGCCTTCCTAGCGGTCGGCGAGAGAAAGATCAAAGTCCGGCCAAATTACATGATCAAGGTCGGCGACGACTGGGGACGAGTTAACGTGAGGGACGTTGGCCAGTTCCAGAACGGCATATGGTACGTCAATGTGCAGGACTTATGGCGTGCCACGCACCGCGATCGTGGTGATGATCGTGGTCGAGCTCCGGATCGGAGAGAAACGCCGGACTACTTGAGGTGATTTAGATCTCATGACGCCACTTGTTTCCAGGCGGCTTTTTTGCGTCCGGGATAGCTGGATGTTCATGGCGATGAACCGGCTCCCGGGCGGCGTCACCCCACTCATCTGTATGCAGCTTTTGCCGCCCACCGATCTCGTCAGCTTCGCTCGGGCGAGGTGCCCGCTTTACTCGTGCCGCAGCGCCTCAATCGGGTCCATCTGCGCGGCGCGGCGGGCCGGGAAATAACCGAACACCACGCCGATGCCCGCTGAGAATACAAAGGACAGCAGATTGATCATCGGGTCAAACTGGTAGGGCAACTCCATCAAGCCGGTTAGCACGATGGATGCGCCCATCGCGATGATGATGCCGATGATGCCGCCCAGCGCCGCCAAAGCCACCGCTTCAATCAGAAATTGCAGCAGCACCTCGCGCTCCAGCGCACCGATGGCCAGGCGCAGGCCGATCTCGCGGGTGCGCTCGGTGACGCTGACCAGCATGATGTTCATGATGCCGATACCACCCACCAGCAGACTCACCGCCGCGACCGCGCCGAGCAATGTGGTCAACACCTGCGTCGTGCCCGACAGCGTTTCAGCGAGCTGCTGGGTGTCGAAGATGTTGAAGTTGTCATCGTCGCTGTCGGCCAGCTTGCGCCGCTCGCGCAGCAATTCCCGCAAACTGGTTTTCAGCCGGGCGCTGTCGCTGCCGTCCTCCATTGATACCAGCAAGGTATTCACCTTACGGCTGCCAGTCACGCGGCGTTGCAGGGTTTGCAACGGCACGACCACACTGTCGTCCTGATCGCCCATCCCGCCTTGACCCTTGGCGGCCAGAATGCCGATTACGTTGCATGAGAACTGCTTGACCCGCAGTTGCTCGCCCAAGCCGGTCTGGCCGGCCGTGCCGCTGTAGAGTTCGCGCCGCACCGTCTCTCCGATAATGCACACCGCCGCCCCGGCGTGTTGTTCGTCGGCTTCGAACAGGCGACCGCTGGCCAGTTTCCAATTGCTGGTCTCAAACCAGTCATTGCTGCTACCGTAGATACTGGTGGCCCAGTTGCGGCCGTTAGCGACTACGGTGACGTTGGCGCGACCTTCGGGAGCCACCGCCGCAATGCCACCGATCTGCGCCCGGATGGCATTCGCATCGGCCTCGGTGAATTGCGGCACCGACCAGCCGCCGCCACCCGGCCCCTGGCGTTGGCCGGGGCGCACCATCAGCAGGTTGGTACCCAGACCCGCGATCTGCATTTGCACCGCCTGGGTCGCGCCGTTACCAAGCGTGACCATTGTAATGACCGCACTGACGCCGATCACGATGCCCAAAATGGTCAGGAACGAGCGCAGCAGGTTGCGGCGGATCGACCGCAGCGCGAGAAAGAGGGTGTTGAACAGCATCAGCGACTCTCCACCGGATGCACCGGCAAATCCAAAGCGATGGGGTGCGGATTCGGGGCGTCGCTGTCAATGTGGCCGTCCACGAAATGCACCAGACGTCGGGCATAGGCCGCCATGTCCGGCTCGTGAGTGACCATTAACACGGTAATGCCGTGTTCCACGTTCAGCCGTGACAGCAGTTCCATAATTTCCTGACTGCGCTGGGTGTCGAGGTTGCCGGTCGGCTCGTCGGCCAGCAGCACCGCCGGCTCGGTGACGATGGCGCGGGCAATGGCGACCCGCTGTTGCTGGCCGCCGGACAGTTCAGCCGGAGTGTGATGTTCCCAGCCGCCCAAACCGACCGACTGCAAGGCTTTCGCCGCTGCCGCATGACGCACCGGGGTGCTTTCGCCGCGATACAGCAGCGGCAATTCGACGTTCTCCTGCGCGGAGGTGCGCGCCAGCAGGTTGAAGCCCTGAAAGACGAAACCCAAATAGCGGCGACGCAGCCGCGCCTGCTGATCGCGGGACAAGGCTTCGACGTGAGCGCCTTTGAACAGATATTGCCCGCTGGTCGGGGTGTCGAGGCAGCCCAGAATGTTCATTGCGGTGGATTTGCCCGAACCGCTCGGCCCCATGATCGCGACGAATTCACCGGCGTGGATGTCGAGGTCAATGCCTTTCAAAGCGGTCAGCGCGACCGGGCCGACGCCGTACACCTTGGTCACGCCGCGCAGCCGAATCAGTGGTGTACTCGCAGTCAAGGGCGGCGTGGCGGCGATCAGGTCAGGCGCACTCATTTTGCGGCCGTCGTTTTCTGGTCGGTGATGACCTGCATCCCGACTTGCAGATCGCCGCCGGTGATTTCGGTCATGCGGCCATCGCTGATGCCCGGCGTGATCGCCACCGCCACAGCAGCGCCACTGCCGCCCTCCGGCAGCACCCATACCTCCTTGGCGGTGGCGGTGCTGGCGTTGGCCGAGGCCGATTTGCGGGATCTGCCGGGGATGCGCGGTATCAGGCTGGCGGTGATACTTTTCTTCGCAGTCTGGCCCGCGTCGGCAACCGTCGGGGTGAAGCGCAGCGCACTGTTGGGCACCAGCAATACATCCTTGCGCTCGGTCGCGGTGATGGTGGCGGTGGCGGTCATGCCGGGACGCAGGCTCAAGTCGCTGTTGTCCACATCGAGATAGGTCAGATAAGTGACGACGTTATCGGTGATGGTCGAGCCGTAAGCCACGCGAGTGATCCTGGCCGGGTACGGGCGATTCGGGTAGGCGCTGACCGTGAAGCGCGCTTCCTGCCCCACCTTGACCGCGCCTACATCGGCTTCATCCACATAGACTTGCAAGCGCAACTGCGACAGGTCTTCGGCCACGTTGAACAGGGTCACGGCCTGCAACGATGCCGCGACCGCGTTACCGGGTTCCACGCTGCGGGTTAGCACCACGCCGTCGGATGGCGCCCGGATGGAGGCTTTCGACAGGTTGATCTGGTCGGTGGACAGCGCCGCTTGGGCTTCATTGACGCTGGCGCGGGCGCTGGCCTCATCGGCGATAGCCCGTTCCAGCATCGCCCGGCCGCTGTCCAGTTCGGTCTTGGACGGCACTTTGCCGCCCGACAGCCGCGCTACTTCTTCGAGCCGCGCCAGACTGGCGTTGGTTTCTTTCACGGTAGCGACGGTTTGCGCGACCTTTGCAGTGGCCGCCGCCAGCGCCGCCCGCGAGCGCAGAATCTGGTCACGCAGCTTGGCGGTGTCGAGTTCAACCAGCACCTGGCCTTTTTTGACGGGATCATTCACGTCAACATGAACCTTCAACACCGTGCCGGAAAGTTCACTGCCGATGTTGACCGAGCGGGTCGGTTGCAAAGTCCCGTTGGCAGTGACGGTCAAGGTCAGATTGCCGCGCGCTACCGTGTGTGTCGTGTAAATGGGCGCGGCGCTGGCGATCTGGCGATCCTGCCAATACCACAGGCCAGCAGCGGCGAGCGCCAGCAGTAGCACGCTCAGCCACAGCACCGGGCGGCGATACCAGACCGGCGATGCCGGTTCCGCCAGCAAGGTCGCAAGGTCAGTTTCAGGGCCGGGGGTTGGCGTCACGGCGGCAGGGATCGGGATGCTCATGGTTGGGAAGTCCGGGATTCGGTAGAGGCGGCTATGGCGGCGCTATCGTCAGGGTTCCAGCCACCGCCCAGCGCCTTGTACAGCCGCACATAGTCGGCGCTCAGGTCGGCGCGGGCGGCGGCGACGATTTCCTGGGTGCTGAGTTGGGTGCGCTGGGTGTCGAGCACGGTCTGGAAATCAATCAGCCCACTGCTGTAGCGCTGACGCGCCAGCAGCGCGGCGTTGCCGGCCGCCTCGGCGGCGCGCCGCAGGGACAACAGGCGTTCGCGGTCGCCACGCAGCGCGACCAGCGCGTCTTCCACGTCCTTGAGCGCCGTTAGCACCGCCGCCTGGTAGTCCACATACGCCTGATCCAGCCCAGCTTGTTGGGCGCGCACCTGAGCGCGCAGGGCGCCGCCGTCGAACACCGGCAGCGACACGCTGGCCAGCAGCACGCTAACGACCGACGCACCGTTCGTCAGCGCGCCCAGCGTCAATGCGTTCAGACCCAGCGAACCGCCGATCTGGAAGTTCGGCGCGAGCGCTGCGTCAGCCTGCGCCACGCGGGCGACCGCCGCCGTCACCTGGTCTTCCGCCGCACGGACATCGGGTCGCTGGCGCAACGTCTCGGCGGGGATGCTCAACGCCAAATCGTTGGCCGCCTGCGGCACCGGCCTGGCTGTGGCCAGCACCGTAGCCAAGGCTGCTGGCGGCTGGCCCGTCAGCACCGCAAGGGCGTGACGGCTCTGCTCGATGCGGGTCTGCAACGCCGGCAATTGAGCGCGAGTCTGCTCGGCGGCGGCCCGCGCCTGTTCGGCTTCCAGCGAGGTGGTTAGACCCGCCTGCAAGCGCCACTGGGTAATCTGCAAGGTCTCAATCTGGATGGTCAGATTGTCGCTGGCAATCGCCAGCAAGGCCTGAGCGCTACGCAGGGTAATGTAACTGAGCGCCACTTCAGCGGCGATTGAGATCTGCACGTCGCCCAGACTCGCGGCGCTGGCCCGGACGGTGGCGTCGCTGGCGTCCAGCGCGCTCTGGTTGGCGCCGAAGAAGTCGAGCTCCCAGCTCGCGTCCAGGCCAGCATCGAAGCGGTTGGCGCTGTTTCCATCGGCGCGACTGCGCCGTGCCGATGCCGAACTGCCGACCGTCGGCCATAGCGCGGCGGCTGAGACATCGCGCAGCGCCCGGGCCTGCCGAAGGGCAGCCTCGGCACTCTTGACGCTGGTGTTGGCCCGCAAGGCCTGGGTCACCAGGTTGCTGAGCAGTGGGTCGTCGAAGCGCGACCACCACTGCGTCAGTGAGGGGTTGCCAGTCGTTGCCGAGACATCGGCGGTAGACCATGCGGCCGGCACATCGACCGCGAGCGGAGGGGCTTGCTGAGGCGTTATCGACGCGCAGCCATAAAGGGCCAGCATCAGACAGCCCACGACGGTTGGGCTGCTCATCCGGTGCGCAGCGCCCTCGCGGTGGTCAGCGCGAAGGTCGTGATGGTTAAGGCAAGCATCGGGCATCGTGGATCCGTGTTGTCGGCGGCTTGCCGTCGTGGTGGTTGAGAGCGGTCAAGCCTTGTGGAACGCGAGGTGTCGGTATCACCCACGCGGTGCGATGAACACATGATGCGCGTTTGCCCCTGATGCGGTCTGTGCGGCAGCGCACAACGAGCGTGGTGCTACGGCCATCGATAGACTCCGTAGATTTCGCGGGCGATGACGACCATGGACGGATGGCGAGCAGGCGCGGATCTCAAGGTCGGCGCGCGCGCGAAAGAGCGGGAGTTGAACTACGTACTCTTTATGCGCGCTAGCGTACAGAGCTTCCGGGCCGAGAAGTGTACGGTGGCAACTATTGTGTAGTGAATCGCTTTAAGCACTTGATTCGATCCTTTAACCCATTAACTCACATGAAGGGTAATCTCATGAACAACATCGTCTACATCGTCGGTGCAGTCGTCATCATCATCGCTCTCTTATCATTTCTCGGGCTGCGCTAAACCAGTCGAAAGGGCGGTTTCATTTGAGCAATGCCAGCAAGCCAATACGCTTGCAGGGTGACGAGACGGGCGCATGGGCCAGGGCGAAGGTTCTGGCCAAAAGCTCTGGGCAACCGCAGCGCATTTAAAGCTCAATTGCTCGACCGGTCCAACCCGGTCTGTAGCCCATAGACCAGAAAAGGTGGGAGCGAACATGCAACTAGGAAACCAGCGGGCCAGCGGCAACGTCGAGGATCGACGGGGAATGGGCGTGGTCGGGGGTGGGCTGGGCATTGGCGGAATCGTGATCGCCCTCATCGCCTACTTCCTCGGCTTCGACCCCAGCACCGTGATGAATTTGGCCGAGCAGGTCGCCCCCCCGGGCGAAACGCAAGAGGCGCCCAAGGGCGCCCCCGCGGACGAGATGGGGCAGTTCGTCTCCAAGATCCTCGGCAGCACCGAGGAGGTCTGGGGCAAGCTCTTGCCGCAATCGAGCAGCAGCCCGTACCGCCCCCCGACGCTGGTCCTCTACGACGGGCAAGTGCGCTCGGCCTGCGGGATGGGGCAATCGGCCATGGGTCCGTTCTACTGTGCCGGCGACGAGAAGCTCTACCTCGACTTCGCGTTCTTTCGCGACCTGCAAACGCGCTTTCGCGCCCCGGGCGATTTCGCCCAAGCCTACGTGATTGCCCACGAAGTGGGCCACCATGTGCAGAAGCTCACCGGCGCGTTCCAGAAACTGGAAGCGGCGCGCGGGCGCGCCTCCGAGGTCGAATTCAAGCGGATTTCCGTGCGCATGGAGTTGCAGGCCGACTGCTACGCGGGCGTGTGGGGACACCACGCGGGCGCCATGAATCAACTGGACTCCGGCGACATCGCCGAAGCGCTCGACGCCGCGACGGCGATTGGAGACGACCGCGTACAGAAGCAGACCCAGGGTCGCGTCGTGCCCGAGTCGTTCACCCACGGCTCGTCGGAACAGCGCGTGCGCTGGTTCAAACGCGGCATGGACTCGGGCAACCCGAAGGACTGCGACACGTTCTCGACCAGCTCGCTTTGATGTTCCCCAAACCAAAACGCCCCGGTCGAAGCCGGGCCGGTTTCCCGCTCGCCCCTGGGGCATTCATGGTTTGGGGCGGCGCCATGTTCTTAAGCTTGCTAGCGCACAGATCGAATACGGCATCCAGGTTTAAGGTGCATATGTTGTCATTTCAATAGCGATTTGCTCCAAGCAAAGCCTCTCAGGACGCTTTCAGGTTGGACGCAAAAGGGAAAACTCATGCAAATGGTCAACTCACCCTGAACAACCCACTTAAACGCCGGTGATCGGCGAAGGAGAACGGAAATGGTAGAAGCAATGATCCGGAAAGTTGTAGCCAACGAGGAAGATCTGAACCGCGACCCCCTCACCGGCACCCCGGGCGCTCACCCGCTGGGCACGGGCACCGGCGCGGCATCCGGCGGAGTTGCCGGAGCCGCTATCGGAATGGCGGTGGGCGGGCCGATTGGCAGCGCGATCGGAGCTACGGTGGGAGCGATTGCGGGGGGACTGGCGGGTAAGAGCGCGGCCGAAGCGGTCAACCCCACTGCAGAAGAAATCTTCTGGAGAGAGACCTACATCCGCGAACCCTACTACGTGCAAGGCAGAACCTACGAGTACTACGCTCCGGGCTTTCGCGCCGGCTGGGAAGGCCGGGTGCGTTACGACGGCCGCACCTTCGAAGGGGCGGAACCCGAGTTGATGGCGGAATACAGCCTCATCAGGACCGAACTCGATCCCACTTGGCAAGACGTAAGACCGGCGGCGCGTGCGGCGTGGAATCGTGTCGATCAGAACTGGAAAGCATGGCAATAACTCGATTGACCCAGCTCCGGCCCTGCCGGAGCTGGGTCGATGGCAGGGCGGTGGTCATTCAACGACGACCGCCCACTGTGGCGATCAAAGGAGAACCGGGATGACCAATCCCTGGCTGAAGAAGAACCCGTTCATGAGCCTCTGGTTGAGCGGGGCGAATGCGGTTGCCGGATCGATGCGCGGTCACGCGGCAGCGCAAGCCAAGCGCCAGACCGCAGCCGCGACGACGAACGCCACGAGGGGCATCCTCAATCTTTGGACCGGCGCGCTGGCGCCTTCTCCGCCGGCGAAGAGAAAGAAGAATCGCCGCTAAGCCTTCCCCAAGCCGGCTTGGCTGCTTGCGGCTGTCTCAACGCAAGGGATGTTTTTCCACTATGTTCGCCAGCGCACTGAACTTCTGACAGTACACGCTTACGCTGTTTGGGTGCCGAGTGCGACCTACCGCTGTACCGGTTTGTTCGCGGACGGCTCGCAGCCATCCGTACCACGCTTTTCCACTTCCAAAGGATTCCCCATGAACCGTTTGATACTGATTTCGGCGATGCTCGCCACGCTGAGTCTGGCCGCTTGCGATAGACCCACTGTAGTCAATACTCCCGCCACACCCGTCGCCGTGCCCGGACCCGCTGGCCCGCAGGGCGCCACCGGCAATCAAGGCAACAAGGGCGCCACCGGCAATCAAGGCAACAAGGGCGATACTGTAATCAATACTCCCGCCACACCCGTCGCCGTGCCCGGACCCGCTGGCCCGCAGGGCGCCACCGGCAATCAAGGTAACAAGGGCGAAACCGGCAAGTCCGGCGACGGCACCACGGTGATCGTGGCGCCGCCCGCGAAATAAATCGACTCGCTCACCACTTCGAGGAGAAAGCCATGAGCTTGGGAACCATCCTGCTGATCGTCCTGATCCTGATCCTGCTCGGCGTCATTCCGACTTGGCCGCACAGCCAAAGCTGGGGCTACGCACCCAGTGGCGTGGTGGGGTTGGTGGTCATCATCCTCATCGTGCTGTTGTTGCTGGGGCGGATTTGACGGGGCGTTCCCACGCTGCGCTCAGGCGGGTGCGACCGCGCTTGATCGCCCCGTTGATGGGCGTGGTGGTTTTGGCACTCACCGCATGCGGTGAGGTGGCCACGCTGCCGGTTTCGGCCGGCACCGGGCCACGGCCTACGCTGCCACCCCCCCAGCAGACGCTGATTCCGACTGTGAACATCGCGCCCGCCCAGGGCTGGCCGCCCGGTGCGACGCCGCGGGCGGCACCGGGTACGCGCGTGGCCGCGTTCGCCAGCGGCCTGGACCACCCGCGCTGGCTGCAGGTGCTGCCCAACGGCGATGTGCTGGTGGCGGAGACCAATGCCCCGCCCAAGCCCGACGACGCCCAGGGCATCCAGGGTTGGCTGATGGGCCTGGTGATGAAGAGGGCGGGCGCTAGCGTGCCCAGCGCCAACCGCATCACGCTGCTGCGCGACACCGATGGTGATGGGGTGGCGGACCAGCGCTCGGTGCTGCTGGAGGGGCTGAACTCGCCGTTCGGCATGGCGCTGGTGGGCAGCGATCTTTACGTGGCCAACTCCGACGCGGTGCTGCGCTTCCCCTACGCCGCCGGTGACACGCGGATCACGGCGCCCGGCATCCAGGTAGTGGCGTTGCCTGCGGGCGCGATCAACCACCACTGGACCAAGAACCTCATCGCGAGCCCGGACGGTACCAAGCTCTACGTGACCGTGGGCTCGAACAGCAACGTGGCCGAACGGGGGATGGAAGCGGAGGCGGAGCGAGCCGCCATCTGGGAGGTAGATATCCAGAGCGGCGCGCACCGCATCTTTGCGTCCGGCCTGCGCAACCCGAACGGCCTGGCCTGGGAGCCTCTCAACGGTGCGTTGTGGACCGTGGTGAACGAGCGCGACGAACTGGGCAGCGACCTGGTTCCCGACTACCTGACCTCGGTGCGCGACGGCGGCTTCTACGGCTGGCCCTACAGCTACTACGGCCAGCATATCGATGCGCGGGTGACGCCGCAGCGGCCCGAGTTGGTAGCCAAGGCGATTGCACCGGACTACGCCCTGGGGCCGCACACCGCACCGCTGGGCTTGGCGTCTTCCGCCGGCACCACGCTGCCGGCAGCCTTCGCCCACGGCATGTTCGTCGGCCAGCATGGTTCGTGGAACCGCCGGCCGCACAGTGGCTACCAGGTGATCTTCGTGCCCTTCGCAAGCGGCAGGCCGTCCGGCGCGCCCGTCGATGTGCTGACCGGGTTCCTCAGTGAGGAAGGCACTGCCTACGGCCGGCCGGCCGGTGTGGCGCTCGACCGGCAGGGCGCGTTGCTCGTGGCCGACGATGTGGGCAATGTGGTCTGGCGCGTGACCGCTCAGCGCTGAGTCCAAGGCCGCCAAGGACGGTCCGGCGCGTGATTGTTGTGTCGGGCAAGACGGTCAATGGCGCTTTCGTCAAGAGTTTCATCAGATTCTCCGCGAGAGACCCAGCCCACCAGAACATGACAACCTCACCCTGCGCTCATCAGGATATTGAGATGACTGCGAAGGAAACCTGGATCCTGATCAAGACCGCGTTTACCTCGTGGAGCGATGACCATGCCCAGAGCATGGGCGCGGCGCTGGCGTACTACACCCTGTTCTCCATCGCGCCCTTGCTGCTGATCGTGATCGCGATGGCCGGCTTGGTGTTCGGCGAGGAGGCCGCCCGCGGCGAAATCGCCGGTCAATTTCAGACCCTGTTGGGGGAGCAGGGGGCATTGGCGGTGCAGGCGCTGGTGGAAAGCGTGAACCAGCCGGTGCAAGGCTTCATCGCAACTCTGATCGGCGGAGGCCTTTTGCTGATTGGGGCCACGAGCGTGTTCGGTGAGCTACAGAATTCGTTGGATCGCATCTGGCGCGTGCCCGGCCGTGACCGGTCCGATGGCCTGTGGCGCCTGATTCGCTCGCGCCTGCTGTCGTTCGGCATGATCCTGGGTATCGGCTTTGTCCTCATGGTGTCGCTGGTATTGAGCGCCGGGCTTTCGGCCATCGAAAAATGGTGGTCGCCACGGTTTGAAGGCCTGGAGGTCATGGCCAATGTCGTCAACCTCCTCTTCGGTTTCGTGCTCACCACCGGCCTGTTTGCCCTGATTTACAAGATCATGCCGCGCGTCCGTATTCGCTGGGACGAAGTCTGGATAGGAGCCGCCATCACTTCCATCTTGTTCACCATCGGCAAATTTTTGATCGGCCTGTATATCGGCAGAAGCGGTGTGACGAGCGGTTTTGGTCCCGCCGGTTCGCTCGTGGCCCTGCTGGTTTGGGTCTATTACTCAGCCCAGATCTTTCTGATGGGGGCTGAATTTACCTGGGCCTACTCGCATATCTTCGGCTCGCGCAAGCACCAGCCCGCGCCGCGCGACCTGGCCAAGGCATTGGATGAAAGTGGCGCCGATGCGCTTCAGTCGAGCAGCGAAATCGCCAAAATCGCGCATGGCAAAAACACTTCCAGTAGCAAGCCATAGGGAGAAGGCTCCGCAGTTAACCAGACCCGCGCGGGCGCGGTAACTCGCCCGTAATCGTCCGCTGCTTCGTCCGACATGGTGACCATGATCCGGACCTCGCGCCCAAGGGGTGCGGGGCCCAACAGCCTATCGGTGTGTTCGGCAAGTAGCCGCTCGCCCTTGGCGAAATCGACAACCGCTGCCTCCTGCGACGGCGACTGCCAAGAGCATCACGTTTGGGTTCAGCGGCTGCCGTAGGCGGTCCGCTGGAACGAAGGGTTAGCTATCCTCACTGATGCGCGATAGGTTTTTCGGTGAACAAGTAGTCTTTGAGCTTCTTGGAGAAGCTTGGATCTTTACGCCGAATCCACTCCAGCACCATGGAGGCGTGCTCCTTTTCCTCGTCTCGATTGTGCTCAAGGATGGCCTTGAGTTCTGTGTCCTTGCATGCATCAGCCCGTTGGTTGTACCAATCAGTGGCTTCCAGCTCTTCCATCAGGGACACGAGGGCTCGGTGCATGTCGCGCGTTGCATCGGACAGTTCCTCTATGGGCTCGTGATAACCGACACTGGACATTTCTTTCTCCTGATTGGTTGTGGGTCTGCTCGATGGAAGGGTTAGGCACGGTTACCGGAGCTTGGTGCGCGCCAGACGTTTGGCGTTTGCGACTGCTGTCCGATGCACTGGAGCCAAGCCTTTGTCCAGAACGCCCAGTGCGGCGCTATGCCACTGTGCGGCCACCGCACTTGCGGATGGCCTGCCCTTCAGCGAAGGCGACCAGAACGAGCGAAGGAAGGAAGCCGCCAGCGCTTGATGGGCACGAAGGGCTTGCAGGGTCATGGCGTTCCAAGACTCACCGAACGCAGCCGTCTTCTCGATGCACATGCGTTGGAATTCCTTCCGATCACGTTCTGAAAGGGAGGGACCTGCGATGGCCATGCGCGTGACTCGATGAGCGACGACCTGCGGTACGGCGAAGGCGAGTTCCGCCGCCTTGGCAACTAGGGAATTGGTCTTGCGGTTATGGCGAGAGGACATGGGTGTTCCTTGGTGGTGCGGTGGCTGTAGCGCTTGTCGTGCCCACGTTTCGCTTAACCTGCGAGCGATAGAGTGAGTCAGGTTCAAGCGATGGTTAGGCATCCCTACTGCAGGTCCTCTTCATCAATATGAAATTTATGCAGCATCCGATGAGTTACAGGGGCAAGAACGATCCCCATTATTGCTATAAATACCAGCCCGCTAAAAAGCGCATATCCAGACGCAAATATTTTTGATCCAGTCGTAGCAAGCAAATTGACAGGCCCCATTCCTCCGAGAATCATAGCCGCCTCTAAAATAGAATCAACCCAATCAAATCTCGCTATCCAATGATAGCCTACGATACCAATGAATAATGCAATTGCAATCAAGATGCCTGCCATTATAACAGACGTGGCCATCCTTCTGATAAAAACTGACATCGGAGCAAGTTTTTCATGTTTTCGTTCAAACATCTTAGCCTCTAATACAGTGCCTAACGGTTGGTTAGATAGAATTAAAAAATACGGCACTAGGCAGAATCTGCATAACACAGATTAATACCCCCACGAAAAAAATAGGCTGTAGGGTGAACCTAAGTCGATGATAGTTTTGCATTATCATAATCAACCAGCAGGCGGAACTCGAACCGCGCCAGTCTTCATAATCCGTATTTTTTCCTGCTGTTCTTCAATGACCTTAGCCGCACGACAAAGGGTCGCCATCAAGTGTTGGCGTTCTAGTTCCGTACCGAATATCTCGCTGTCCACAGGGACAAAGCCTAAAGTTGCAAGGCTATTGAGTTCGCCGATTAAAGTGTTGGTGTCGAGTTCCTGTTGAGTGTGATCGTTCATGCGAATGACTCCTATCGATTGAGTAAAATTCAGCAAATTCATTTAGACGATAGCCACATCTCCTCAAAGTACAGATCGAAACTCCGTGGCACGGTTTGCTTCCTACTCTGTCTTGCTAGGCTTGTCGTCAGAGTCCGTCTTCTGGTTGGGATTAGTCTCAATCTTGACCTTGGTGGTCCCGCCGCAGTCGTTCACCCCCCTGGCTGCGGCAGGGGTGCGTGGGGGCGACCGGCGCGCCGGTCGGCGATAGCCGCTGCAATATAGGGCCAGGGCGAGTGGCTGCGTTGCCGGCAGGTGTCGATGACGCTGGCCAGCAGGGCGAAGACCCGCGAGCCGGTAGCGGTGCGGGTGCCGTGACTGATCTTGCGAGCGATCACCCAGTGCCGCAGGGCCCGCTCCGCGGCGTTG
>JBATNZ010000052.1:0-4616 GCA_049290615.1 Candidatus Contendibacter sp. | reverse complement strand
GCGCATGGCACCCCGTCCCATCGCCCTCCAAGCGCGTCAATTCGCTGCTGGCGGTGGGATGCGGTGATCAGCACCGCATCCACCCCGCGCCCGCGCGAAAACCGCTCCGCCGCCCGCACCGGGTCTTCGCCAACCCCGAGATGAACCACTTCCGCGCCGAAGGATTGCGCCAGGGCCAGCTTGGCCGGGTCGAAATCAAGGCCCAGCACCCGGCAGCCCTGGGCGCGCAGCAGTTGCGCCGCCAGCAGGCCGATCAAGCCCAGGCCGGTGACCACGACGGTTTCGCCGAGGGTGGGGTTGATCAAGCGAATGCCTTGCAGGGCGATGGCGCCGAGCACGGTAAAGGCGGCGGCTTCGTCGGTGACCGTGTCGGGGACCTTGGCGCACAGATTGACCGGCACGCTGACCGCTTCGGCGTGCTTGCCGTTGCTGGCCACCCGGTCGCCGGGGGCGAACCCCGTGACGCCCGGCCCGGTTTCCAGCACCGCGCCGACGTTGCAGTAGCCCAAGGGCAGCGGCTGATCGAGTTTGTTGAACACCGCCTCGACCGTGGGCAGCAGGCCGTCGGTTTTGATCTTGTCCAAGACCATCAGCACCTTGTCGGGCTGCTGGCGGGCTTTCTCGATCCAGCCGGCCTTGCCGAATTCGACCAGCATCCGTTCGGTGCCGGCAGAGATCAGCGTGCGGCGGGTCTGGATCAGGAGCTGGCCGTGCTGGACAGCGGGACAGGGTGCGTCGGCGAGTTCGGTGGCGCCGGTTTTGAGGGATTGGAGGATTTGTTTCATTGGGTTGGATGGAGAGTTCGGATCGCTCACGCCACGGCCGGTCGCAACGGATAATCCTGAATCAGCACGCCCGCCGGAAGGTTCAGGCCCACCGACAGCCGGCGAATCATGTCCAGCGAGAGGGGGCGCACCCGGTTCATGATGTCGGACACGCGCCCCCGAGGGCCGATGTACGGTTCCAGGTCCTTGCGAGACCAGCCACGGGATTCCATCACGTACTCCAGGAACGCGATGGGGTCGGGAGTGGCTATGGGGTAATGGGTGTTCTCATAGGCTTCCACCAGCAGGGCCAACACCTCCAAGCGATCCGCCTCGGGACTGCTGTCCGGGGCATCCCAAAGCGCCTCCATTTCCGCCAGGGCCGCACGGTGGCCGGCTTCATCGCGAATCGGTTTGAGTTCCATGCAGGGCTCCTAAATTGTCTCGGCGTCAATACGGTCATATTCGGCATGGGTGCCGATGAATCGAATGAACATCAACTGCTGGGTGTAGCGAACCGCGACCACGAGCCGGTAATCATGGCCTTTGATATTGAACACCACGCGGTTATTGCTCAAGAAGCTGGCGTTGCGGTGGGCGGACTTGATGTCCGCCGGGGTTTTCCACACGGCCTGACTCGCCTCGGCATACCAGCCGCGCAAGGGCATTTCCGCTTGCGGGTGTCGCATCCAGAATTCGCGTAAGGTTTTGATAGCGACGATCTTCATGAGCCACTCTAACATGATACCAATACGGTATCAACAGGCGGGTGTGGTTGATTCGATGATGTCCAGCGCTCCAGCGCCGCCGAATTCTTGCAGCGGTCACCCCTTCCGCCGTCCAGCATGGGGTTATCGACGACACGGGGATCGAGATCGACGCCGCAGACTCGCGCGGCCAGCCCCCGGAAGTTCATCTGCTGGACGATGCCCGCGCCCGCGCCGAGGTCGAGAATGACTGCTTGGGCGTGAGGCGTTGGAGGATGCGCTCACGGAATAGCTGGTCGTCCCAGTTGCGGGCGTAGGTGGGATAGAGGGCGCGGTCGAGTTTTTCGACGAGGGTGGTCATGTGGCGCTGCCTGTCGGTTCATGGGTGAAGCGCAGGTCGTCATTCCAGCACTGGAGGGTGGGTCCGCCAATCCGGCGATCCGTCGGCGCGGGGTCAGCGATCCAGACCCGCAGTGCCTGGCGAAGCTCTGGTGAGAGGAGTTCGGCTTCTTTGGCGATATTGATTTGCATCGCGGTGTGGGCGACCTCAAGCAAGCTCTGCGCAATCGGATATTGATGTCTTGGTTGCAGCCATCGCAGGACCAGGGCCAAGTGCCAGATCGACGTGCTGCCCGCATGAACCGGGGGAGGAAAGCTGGTGGGATGCGTGACCATCAGTTTGCGAATATTTTGCCGTGAGACGCCGACGACCTCGGCCACATCGCTGAGTCCTACCCAATCTGGACTGACTTCAATGAGCTGGGCGAAAGGCAGTGCGCGTTTGACGTCCGCGAGTGCGCTCAAGATGGCCGTCTGAGCGGATTCAGCGCTACGGGTGAAACTCAGGGCAATCCGGCCTGGAACGCCAATCCCTGCCAGCGCGTCATCGCAGCCCGCCGCGCCTAATTTCTCTACCGCGTCGTCAACCAGGCCGTCTTTTTCTGAACAGATGAATTTTAAAGTGAATTCGTATTCCATTATGACTCCAGGTCGGACTCGTCAGGCCTATCCTGCTTCCTGAGATGATGGGTTCTTCGTCGGTTCTTGTGGAGCCAGCCATGCCGGGGGCCAGACTTGAAGCCAACTGATTGATCATAAATGGTTTCTAACCAATCTCCAGCCAGCTTAACAGGCCGAAACCCGCCCTGCGGGGCCAACTCCACAAGAACCGACGAAGAACCTTAATTTGTATGTATTCCAAGAAATGTAGCAGAAAAATGAAACAATATGGATAGGGTGACATTTGAAAGGCGGATTTTGCCAGTGAGGCAGCAAAAACGGTGGTGTTTTTGTTTAACTGACAACCACTTATCTGGTTATTGCCCAGTTTGCGGGAGTCTCCCTTGATGAAGTTCTGGAAGCGCCGGCGTTCTCCTCATGCCCCGCTCTCTCCCAAACGACCCGAAGAACCATTGACCCGGGCGGCGTTGATCTGGCTGCTGGCCGCGCTGGCGCTGGCGGTCGCGCCCCATGCCCGGGAACTGTCGATCTGGTTGACCGTGTTGTTCGCCCTGCTGGCCGGCTGGCGCGGGTTCATCGCCCTCCGGGATCGGGCGCTGCCGCCGCACTGGCTGCTGTTGATCGTGGCCGTGCTGGCCGGGGCCGGAGTATTGATCGATTACCGGACCCTGTTCGGCCGCGACGCTGGTGTGGCGCTGCTCACCGCGATGACCGCCTGCAAGCTGCTGGAATCCCGCGCGCTGCGCGATGGCGTGGTGCTGGTGTTCCTGGGTTATCTGCTGGTGATGAGCAACCTGCTCTACAGCCAAAATATTCCGATGATAGCCTACCTGCTGGCGGTCATCGTCGCCATGCTGACAGCCCAGGTGCTGATCCATCGCCAGCATGCCGGCCTGACCGCATCCGCCCCATTGTGGCTGGCGGGGCGGATGCTGCTGCTGGCGGTTCCGGTGATGTTGATCCTGTTCGTGCTGTTCCCGCGCATTCCCGGGCCGCTGTGGGGCCTGCCCAAGGATGCCTACCAGGGTCGCACCGGCCTGTCCGACCAGATGGAGCCTGGGACGATTAGCGAATTGAGCCAGTCCGATGAAGTGGCGTTCCGGGTCCGGTTCGCCAGCGCCATTCCGCCGCCGAACCAGCGCTACTGGCGCGGCCCGGTGCTGTGGTATTTCGACGGCCGCCGCTGGACCCGGCCCGAGGAATCACCGGCCAATACCCCGGTGCCCTTCACCCCGGAAGGCGCGGCGGTGGACTACACGGTCGTTCTGGAACCGAGCAACAAGATCTGGCTGTTCGCGCTGGATCTGCCCGCCTACCTGCCGCCGCGCGCCAGCATGACCGCCTCGTTCCAATTGCTGCGCGATCAGCCGGTCAACGAGGTGTACCGCTACGAGATGCGGTCGTATCCAAGCTACCGAACCGCGGAGATAACCGCGGCGGAACGCGTCCGCGGCCTGCAATTGCCACCGCGCGGCAATCCGCGCGCCCGGGCGCTGGCGGCGGACTGGCGGCAGCGTGATCCCCGTCCCGAGGCGCTGGTGATCGCCGCCCTGACCCTGTTCCGCGAGCAGCCGTTCTATTACACCCTGACCCCGCCGCTGCTGGGCGTCGAGACCGTGGACGATTTTCTGTTCCGCACCCGGCAGGGCTTCTGCGAGCACTACGCCAACGCCTTCACATTTCTGATGCGGGCGGTTGGAGTGCCGGCGCGGGTGGTGACCGGCTATCAGGGGGGGGAGATGAACGCGCTGGGCGGCTATCTGATCGTCCGCCAGGCCGATGCCCATGCCTGGGCCGAGGTCTGGCTCGAAGGACGCGGTTGGGTCCGGGTCGATCCGACGGCCGCGGTGGCCCCGAACCGGGTGCAGGAAGGGCTGTACGCCGCTTTGCCCCCCGGAGTGCTGCCGTTCCTGATGCGCCGGGGCGGCGATAGCGAGTGGCTGCGACAACTGGCGTTGAGCTGGGATGCCTTGAACAATTCCTGGAACGAATGGGTGCTGGCCTACGGTCCCGACCGCCAGAAGGAATTCCTGTCGGGGCTGGGCTTTGGGCCGGTGGACTGGGGCGAGATGACGGTGGCGATGACGGTCGCCCTGAGCGGGTTCAGTCTGGCTTATGCGGGGTGGCGCTGGCGGCGGCGCTACGCCCGCGATCCGGTGGCGCGCGCCTGGCAGCGGTTCTGCGC
>JBATNZ010000051.1:0-29437 GCA_049290615.1 Candidatus Contendibacter sp. | reverse complement strand
TTTCTCATTGATTTTTCAGAAAAATTTTTCGCCGATTCCGTCTCCAGCCGGCTGGATGGGCCAAAATCGGTTGGAAGCCCAAATCGACAATCATATAGATCAAGGAGTTAGTTTTTATACAGTCTCTTAGAACAGCGCCAACGCCTCCAGGCAACGGCGGCGGTGGGCGTCGCCTTGGGCGGGCGGAATGCGTGCGCCGGGCAGCAACAATCCGTACCGACGGCCTTCGCTCTCGGCTTTCAGCACCCATTGACAGAGCTGTGCCAGCCGGGGTTCGACGCTGTCGATCCCCAGAAGTCGCCAGTCCAGCCACAGTTCCGGCCGGGCCTGATCGGTGAAACGCTTGACCAGCAGTGGCCCGCCGCGCGTCGCGGCCTTCCAGGCGATCCGGCGCGGCGAGTCGCCGGGGGCGTAGGATCGGAAACCGGCGTAGTCCTCACTACCCAGTCCCTGCTCGCCCAGGCCGCCACCCGCGCTGCTCGGCAACGCCGCCGGCAACGGGCGCCGGCCAAGCGGTTGGGGATAGACCAAGCAGCCCTGCTCGAATTCCACCCAACTCCACGCTTGCAACAATCCCAGCGGATAGCGGGTCAGCACCCGCAGCCGGCCCGGCCGCAGCCAGCCGCGCCGCTCGGTCAGAACCGTCAAGGCGACCGCCGCCGCGCCGCTGGCCGGCACATCCACATAGCGCGGCGGCTGGTCCCGCCATTGCAGGGCGATGCCGTAGCGCGGTTGGGAAGCGGGGTTTTCCAGCCGAAAGGTGAATTGCGCCTCCTGGCCGGCGAATACCGGTTCGGCGCCGCCGGGATGGACGATCAGCCCCAGCAGGTTGTCGTGCGCCTGCCACATGCTGTTCAGCGCCACCGCCGCCAACAGAAAGGTGAAGGCGAACCCCATGCTGTTGCTGTAATTGATGGCCCACAGGAACAGCAGAAACAGCAGCGTGGCGAAGGCGTAACCTTGACCGGTAGGCAGAATGTAGATGCGGCGGCGGGTCAACTGGACCGGCTTGTGGGTGGGCCGCTGGCCGCGCATGACCCAGTTCTCGAACCGTCGCCACAACGCGCCCATGGTCCGGGATTCAGGCCGGCAGGGCCACGGCGGCGCGCAGGCGCCCGACCAGATCGGCGAATGATCGCTCCAGATGCTCCTCGCTGGGATACAACCGATGGCCCACCACCGCCGGCAACACGATCTGCACATCTTCCGGCAACACGTGGCCACGCCGGTGCAGCAGCGCCCAGGCCCGCGCCGCCCGCAGCAGCGCCAAACCGGCGCGCGGCGACAGGCCACCGCGAAACAGGCTGGACTGGCGCGAGAACGCTAATAGATTTTGCACATAGTCCAGCAACGGCGGTGCGGCGTGAATGCCGGCTACCCGCGCCTGCGCCTCGTGCAATTGGGCGGGAGTCAGGCACACCGGCAACCGCGCCAGTACGTCGCGCCGGTCCTCGCCCTCCAGCAGCAGCCGTTCGGCCTGGGCGTCGGGATAGCCCAGTTCGATCCGCATCAGGAAGCGGTCGAGCTGCGATTCCGGCAGTGGAAAGGTGCCGATCTGATAGGCGGGATTCTGGGTGGCGATGACGAAGAACGGTTCCGGCAGCTTGCGGGTCTCGCCCTCGATGGTGACCTGCCCTTCCTCCATCGCTTCCAGCAACGCGCTTTGGGTCTTGGGGGTGGCGCGGTTGATCTCGTCGGCCAGGATCAGTTGGGCGAAAATCGGGCCGGGATGGAATACAAAAGTTTCGCGCTGGCGTTCGTACACCGCCGCGCCGAGAATGTCCGCCGGCAACAGGTCGCTGGTAAACTGGATGCGCTGGTACTGCAAACCCAGACAGCGGGCCAGGGCGTGGGCCAGGGTGGTCTTGCCCATGCCCGGCAGGTCTTCGATCAGCAGGTGACCGCGCGCCAGCAGGCAGGTCACGGCCAAACGGATGGCGTGTTCCTTGCCGAGGATGGTCGTGCCGACCTGTTGGACCACGACATCCAGGCGGTCTTCCACCAGCGTGGCCATCGACTCAGTCCTGCCGGCGCAGATCGCGCTTGAACCGTTTGAAATTCTCCACGTAGCGGCCGGCGGTCAACCGCAAGCCGGCGATTTCCTGCTCCGTCAGTACACGCACGATCTTGCCCGGCACGCCCATGACCAGCGAGCCGTCCGGGATGATCTTGCCCTCGGGGATCAGGCTGTTGGCGCCGATCAAACAGTTTTTGCCGATCACCGCCCGGTTCATGATCAGGCTCTTGATGCCGATCAGGCTGTTGTCGCCGACGATGCAGCCGTGCAACATGGCCAGATGGCCGACGGTGACATCGCGACCGATGGTAAGCAGGATGCCGGGGTCGGTGTGCAGGATCGAGCCGTCCTGGATATTGGCGTTTTCGCCGATGGTGATGACATCGTTATCGCCGCGCACCACCGCGTTGAACCAGATGCTGGCATTCTGCTCGAGCACCACCGAGCCGATCACGGTGGCATTGTCGGCGATGAACCAGTCTTCGCCATGGAATTCAACTCTGCGGTCGCCGAGGGAATAAATCACCGGGTTCTCCTTATCTGGGGTTTTGGGAAAACCAGCTCAGTATAGGTAGACGAGCGCCTGGGGCACGCGGGAGAAAAGCAGCGGGGTTGAAATCCACCGCGCTCCGCTGCTGGTGGGAAAACCAGACGCGGGGGCGAAGCGCGGCGGGGTCCGACGGGCTTACTTGGTCTTGGCTTCCAGTTGCTGGACAGTCATCTTGTCGTCATAGACACCGGCAGCGACCTGGTAGTTGCCAGCGGACAGGATATAAGCCACCTTGCGATGATGGCCCTCGGCGCCTGGCTTGGTCCACATGTATTCGACCCAACCGCCATGGGTCTTCTTTGCCGCGTCGCACAGGGCGGTGCCGAATTCCTTATCAGTGGCCTTATCCTTGAGATCGGTGAGCTTCATGCCCTTGACCTTCTCGTTCGGATGGGCCTTCATGGTGCCGGCGGTGCAGTCGAGCACGAACACGTAGGTGTCCTTCCAGGCCCACTTGCCGTCCTTCTTGTCGAATTCCGACAGGGCTACGTCAGCGTTGGCCTTGACGGCGGTGGCGGCTTCCTTGACCTTGCCCACCACCTCATCGGCGGTCGCGGCGTCGGCGGCCCAAGCGCCAGCGGACAAACCCATCGCGCAGAACCCGGCCACGCCCATCAGCAGCTTTTTATTCATCCTCAACCTCCTCTATGTCTCATTATTTCGGTTTGATTACGCCACTCACGGGAAGGCGCCCTGAAACTGTAGATGCCAAATCCAGGTAGGGCAAGGCGCGGCGCGATAAAGCCCTTTATTTTTCTCACACCTCCGCCAGATTGCCCTTCTCCTCCAGCCAGTTCCTGCGATCCCCCGCCCGCTTCTTGGCCAGCAGCAGGTCCATCAGTGCCAGGGTGTCGTCGCCAGCGTCGAGCGTCAGTTGCACCAGGCGGCGGGTGGCGGGATCCATCGTCGTTTCCCGCAGTTGTAGTGGGTTCATCTCACCCAGGCCCTTGAAGCGGGTGACGTTGACCTTGCCTTTTTTCTTCTCGGCGGCGATGCGGTCGAGAATGCCCTGCTTCTCCGCCTCGTCCAGCGCGTAGAACACCTCCTTGCCGACATCGACCCGGAACAGCGGCGGCATGGCGACATGAACGTGGCCCGCATCCACCAACGGGCGGAAATGGCGCACGAACAGCGCGCACAGCAGGGTGGCGATATGCAGTCCGTCGGAATCGGCGTCGGCCAAAATGCAGATTTTGCCATAGCGCAGCCCGGCCAACTCATTGGAACCGGGGTCCACGCCGATGGCCACGGCAATGTCATGCACCTCCTGCGAGGCCATCACCTCGGCGGAATCCACTTCCCAGGTATTGAGAATCTTGCCGCGCAATGGCATCACCGCCTGGAATTCGCGATTGCGGGCCTGCTTGGTGGAACCGCCGGCGGAGTCGCCCTCGACCAGGAACAGTTCGGTGCGCGCCAAGTCCTGCGCGGTGCAATCGGTCAGCTTGCCGGGCAAGGCCGGGCCGCTGGTCACCTGCTTGCGCACCACTTTGCGACTGGCCCGCAGCCGCTTGTGCGCGTTCGCCAGCGCCAGTTGGGCGATGCGCTCGCCGGTATCGGGATGCTGATTCAGCCACAGGCTGAGCGTGTCCTTGACCACGCCGGCCACGAACACCGCGCACTCGCGCGAGGACAGCCGCTCCTTGGTCTGGCCGGAAAACTGCGGGTCGGCCAGCTTGACCGAGAGTACATAGCAACAACCGTCCCAGACATCTTCCGGGGCGATGCGCAAGCCACGCGGCACCAGGTTGCGGAATTCGCAAAACTCGCGCACCGCATCGGTCAGCCCGCCGCGCAGGCCGTTGACGTGAGTACCGCCCTGCGGGGTCGGAATCAGGTTGACGTAACTTTCCGCGATGGGTTCGCCGCCCTCCGGCAGCCAGGCCAGCGCCCAGTCAGCAGCCTCGCGCTCGCCGGTGACGTGGCCGACAAACGGTGGGTCGGGCAGCAGAAGCGTCTGGCCCAGCGCCTCCTTGAGGTAATCGGTGAAACCGTCCTCGTAATGCCAGACGATTTGTTCACCGCCGGCCTCGTCGGTGAAAGCGACCTTCAACCCCGGACACAGCACCGCCTTGGCGCGCAGCACGTGCTTGAGTCGGGGCACCGAGAATTTGGGCGAGTCGAAATAGCGCGGGTCCGGCCAGAACCGCAGGGTGGTGCCGGTCGCCCGGCGCGGGGCGGCGCCGACCTCCTCCAGCTCGGAGACCTTGTCGCCGCCGGCAAAAGCCATGTTGTATTCCTTGCCGTTGCGTTTGACCCAGACTTCGAGATGGCTCGACAGCGCGTTGACCACCGATACCCCGACGCCGTGCAGACCGCCGGCGAAGCGATAGTTGCGGTCGGAGAACTTGCCGCCGGCGTGGAGGCGGGTCAGGATCAGCTCGACGCCGGGGATGCCCTCCTCGGGATGGAGGTCCACCGGCATCCCGCGGCCATCGTCGGCCACCGACAGCGACCCGTCGGCGTGCAGGATCACCGTCACCGTGGCAGCGTGGCCGGCGAGAGCCTCGTCCACGCTGTTGTCGATGACTTCCTGGGCCAGGTGGTTGGGCCGGGTGGTGTCGGTATACATCCCCGGCCGCTTGCGAACCGGGTCCAGACCGCTGAGGACTTCAATCGCGGAGGCGTCGTAGGTAGTGGCGTTCATGCGGAGAAGGGCCGGGGTTGTAGTTGGGCGCTTACCCTAGCCGAAGGGTGGGACATCGTCCAGCGCGAACGCGCGGGGCGAGGGGTGAGGCGATCTCCCTCCTGGTTGCTGCTTGCTTCATAATAGGCTCTTCATCCCTGCCCGCGAGAACCCTGATGTCTCAAATCGCTTTCATCACCGGCGCCACCTCCGGCTTCGGCGCCGCCTGCGCCCGCCTGTTCGCCGCCCACGGCTGGCGCTTGATCGTCTGCGGCCGGCGCCAGGACCGCCTGGAGGCCCTGCGCGCTGAACTGGCCGAGACCGTTCCGGTCCACGCCGTTCCGCTCGACGTGCGCGATGAAGCGGCGGTGAATGCCACCGTCGCGGCCCTGCCCGCCGAATTCGTCGAAGTGGATGTGCTGGTCAACAACGCCGGGCTGGCGCTCGGGCTGGAACCCGCCCATCGGTGCGCCATGGACGACTGGCAACGGATGGTGGACACCAACATCAAGGGCCTGCTGTATTGCACCCGGGCCATCCTGCCCGGCATGGTCGCCCGCGACCGCGGCCACATCGTCAACATCGGCTCGGTGGCCGGCAACTATCCCTACCCCGGCGGCAACGTCTATGGCGCCACCAAGGCCTTCGTCCGGCAGTTCTCGCTCAACCTGCGCGCCGACCTGCTGGGCAGCCGGGTGCGGGTGAGCAACATCGAGCCGGGGATGGCGGAAACCGAATTTTCGCTGGTGCGCTTCAAGGGAGAAAACGACAAGTCGGCCAAGGTCTATGCGGGAACCCAGCCGCTGCGGCCGGAGGATATCGCCGACATCGTGTACTGGGCGGCGACCCGCCCGGCCCACGTCAACATCAACACGCTGGAAGTGATGCCGGTGAGCCAGGCGTTCGCGCCGTTCGCGATCAGCCGCGCCGGTTGAGCGCCCCAATCACTTCTCGTTTCGCGCCGGTCCCTGGCGGAATGCGGTCGGCACCACGACGGATTTTGAGTTGGGCGCTCCCCGTCGTTCGGCCGCCTTCGTTTCCACCGGCGACGCCACGATCCGCCGACGCTCCCAGAAGCGGATCACGACCCAGCAGTACAGCCCGAATAACGCGAGAAAGGCGTAAAATTGCAGATACTCGGGCACGCCCAGCCGGTGGGCGACGACGCCGGCCGCGCCGGTCATCAGGGCCATCGCCAACAGCAGGGCGGTGGCCCTGCCATCCGACAGACCACAATCAAGCAACAGGTGATGCAGATGCCGGCGGTCGGCGGCGAACGGACTATGGCCGGCGCGGATGCGGAGGATGATCATTGCGACCGCGTCCACGAGCGGCAGCGCCAGAAGCCAGACCGCGGTCATCGGAGTCATCACCGCCTCCGGCCCCTGGGACAGACGAATCAGGAACCAGGTCAGGACGAAACCGAGCATCGTGCTGCCGGCGTCGCCCATGAACACGCTGGCGCGGCTCCGCCAGGGATGGCGCAGGTTGAAGCAGAGAAAGCCGATGATCACCATGATCAGGACCAACAGGGCATCGCTGTCGCCACGGTGGGAAACCGGCGCAACCCACAACAACACGACCAGCCAGCCGGCGGCGATCAGCGCCAGACCGCCGGCCAGACCGTCGAGACCATCGCTCATGTTGAAGGCGTTGATTAACCCAACCACGCAGAACAGGGTGAACAACAGAGCGATGCCGCCCACCAGGGTGACGTCGCCCATGCCGAACAAGTCGCCAAGGTTATCCAGGACGATCCCGCCGCCGAGCGTCATCACCAGGACTGCACCGCACTGGAATACAAAGCGGATTGCGGGCCGAACCGCGCGGAGATCGTCGTAGAGGCCGATCAGGGTTAGCAAAACCATGGCGATCAGCAACTCCTGGCAGGCATACGGCTGTGCCGGCAACGCCAGCATGCTCAGGCTGCAAGCAACGCACATGGCGATGCCGCCCACCAGCGGCACCGGGGTCTGGTGGTGTTTGCGGCCGTTGGGCCTGTCCACCCAGCCCCAGGACCGCGCCGGCCAGCTCAGCAGAACGATCAGCCCCACGCAGAGCCCAAAGGCCAGCAACAACGGCCCAATGTCCAAAAGAAACTGTTGCATAAGGTTTATCTCAGTGCTAGGCAGGGCTGTCATCCAGAATTAATAAGCGTCAACTTCAGATAGATATAGCGCTCCTATCTGATTTGTGGAATCGCCGTTTCAAACCACCCCGGCGCTGCGCGCCACCCCTCCTTAGCCAAGGAGGGAAATTCCACAACCGGTACAAGAGCGCCATAGGATTGCTATATCTGCCAATTTAGCACCGAATCGGCGGAGTGTTCCAGGTATTCCCATCCTGGAACCGCTCCCCGTGGCGCTATCCTCGGGAATGCGCCAATCGGTCCACCCACCGGCCCAGATATTCCTTGAACGCCCGGCTACCGTCGGCCAGCGCCTGGGCATCGGGCAGCCAACGCAAGGGATGGGCGTTGCTCGGGAAGCGGGTCTCGAAATCGGTCGGCGCCGGGATCACCTCGAGATCGATGGCGCGAAACAGCGCCAGGGCGCGCGGCATGTGCAGGGCCGAGGTCACCAGCAGGATGCGCCGGACGCCAGCCACTTGCAAAATCGGCAGGGATTCATCGCGATTTTCCCGGGTGGTGCGGCTGTTGGATTCCTGGAGGATGGCGGCGGCGGGCACGCCCAACTCCTGAAGCAGTTCCGCCATGACCGAGGACTCTGGCTGCTCGCCGCCGCTCCAGGGCAGCTTGCCGCCGCTGACCAGAATCCGTGGCGCTTTCCCGGCGCGGTACATGCGGGCGGCGTACCAGATGCGGTCGGCGGCCGCGCCCAGATTCATCTCGGGCCGCCGGGGCGGCGCGGCGGCTTCCACCAAACCGCCCAGCACTACAATAGCATCAGCGGCGGGCAATTGTTGGAGCGGCACGGGCGGATAGCGCTGTTCGAGGGTGGCGCGCAGCCAGTCGCTGAACGCGGGCGTGGACCACAGCCACAGCCAACCGAGGGCGACACTCAGCAGCAATGCACCGGAGCGCCGGCGACCGCGCCAGAGCAGGACACCGGCGCCAACGGCCAGCAGCAGGGACGCCAGCAGGGGATAGGCAAATTGGCTGAGAACCTTGGTCAGAAGCAGCATTGCGCCCTACAGCGCATGGACGCTGGCCTTGCGAAAGGCCTCGCACATGTCCTCGAAGGTCCACGCCACCGGGAACTGAGGAAATTCGTCGATCACGTTCCGGGGCGGGCGAAACAGGATGCCGGCATCGGCCTCGGCCAGCATCGCGGTATCGTTGTAGGAGTCGCCGGCGGCGATCACCCGGAAGTTGAGGCCATGAAAGGCCCGCACCGCCTGGCATTTGGAATCGGCCTGGCGCAGGGTATAGCCGACAACCCGATCATCCACCACTTCCAGCCGGTGGCAGAACAGCGCCGGCCAGCCCAGTTGCCGCATCAGCGGCATGGCGAACTCGTAATAGGTGTCCGACAGGATCACCACCTGGAACCGCTCGCGCAGCCAGTCCAAAAACTCGCGCGCCCCTTCCAACGGTCCCATTCCGGCAATCACCCGCTGGATGTCGGACAGTTTCAGACCATGCTGATCCAGCAGCGCCAATCGCCCGCGCATCAGTTGATCGTAGTCGGGAATGTCGCGGGTGGTCAACCGCAGGGCCTCGATGCCGGTGCGCTCGGCGACATTGATCCAGATTTCCGGAACCAGGACCCCTTCCAGATCCAGGCAAGCGAGTTCCATGAACGTCCCCCTGTTGGCCGCCGTCCAGCACCACCATGGCGGTCGCCGGGAACGGTCGAAAATGATGATAACCGGCGGTAACGCTAACCGTTTGCCGCCGGCGCCGCAACAACCGCGTCCGCGCGCGCATCAACGCAACACGTCCTCCTCGGTGATGAGTTCCACCAGTTGCTCGGTGTTGAGCCGCAATCGCAGGGCCAGCACCATAATCAGATCCACCGCCGCCTTGGGATTCTGCTCCAGGAACGGCACGAAATCCTTGCGATGAATCCCCAGCAGCTCACAGGGCGTCAGCGTGGTCGCGGTGGCCGAACGCCCGCACCCATCGAGCATGGCGATTTCGCCAAAGACCTCGCCCGGTCCGAGCGTGCCGAGTACGATTTCCCGCCCCTCCCGGTTGGTCACGCTGATCTTCAGCCGCCCGCTCAGCACCACGAGCATCTCCTCGCCCGCGTCGGCTTGCTCGAACACGACATGCTGAGCGGGCAAGGTCAACATCCGCGCCAGTTCGGCGATCTTTTCCAGATGGCCGGCGGCCAGATTGCGAAACAGAAAACTCTTTCTGAGCGCTTCGTATTTATGTGGCTTGGGCGCTGGCGCTTTTAGCTGCCCGCCCAACGCCAAAACTCCATGCAACTGGCTGGCAATCAACGGCCGCTTGATGCAGACGTAGTCCGATTCGAACACCGGCGCGGCTGCGGCCAGCACCACGCGGGTCTCCGGAAAGACCTGTCGAAGTTCATTCCATGCCATCATTGCCGATGGCTCGTCGGCGTTGACGATCATTATATCGGCTGGGTCCTGACTGCTGAGCGCCAACTGATAGGTCTGCTCCCTGTTGCTGGCTAATGTCAGGATGTTGCGGATCATCCGCCGATCTTTTTCCATGAATCCTATCGTGCTCACGGTCACCATTTTGTTTGTCATAATCTCATTCCTCACATCACCTAATTTCCAATGGTCCATGCCGGCATAACGAACGGCCGCTCTACCTTCCGGCGAATGGCGCTGCATCACCTCGCACGGTGGTACTATAATCATTACTTGCATATCATTGGATCGGACGCCTTACTGTGCCAATCACACGTTCCCAGACGGTCAGTTGCCTTACTCCATGCCACCGCCTCCGGCGACCGTCGCCAACCCTGCTCGCCGCGGCTATCCCGCCGGCGTTGGCAATCCCTTTATCAGGCAGCCCCCAGCCCTACTCCGGCGGACGCGACGAGGGCGCCCATGACGACGAACGCGACTCCAATGATCGCGGCGAGAGCCGTCGGGGTGGCTACCTATCCATCGTGCGCATCGCGCGCCGCGAATCCACCGATCAGCGTTACCGCCATTGCCGGGCCGACACTGACAGCGGTGCGCAACTATACCGCCAATCAAGCAAAAACGCCTGTCGTTACCATGCTATCCGTGGAGTTACGGCCGATGCGGCGTCTGGGTGGATGACGGCTGCCGCGCCGAGTTCACGCCCCTCTGAGTCGCGACCCGCCACCATGCCCTTGCGATGACAGCGCCCGCCCGCCCGAACTCTTTCCAAGGTTCGCCGCATGGTCTAGAGTTAAATTGTTTGGCGGACGATAGACCCGGGACGTCCAGAACCTCACATCCATAGATAAGCCATGGCCACCAATCCCAGCAACGTCACCAGCCAGCCCGGCAGCCAGCTAATCGGCCTAGCCCGCCAGCTCGTGCAGAACCATCTGCTCGACGAAGCCACCGCGATCAAGGCGACCGAGCAGGCGCGCAAGGACAACATTCCCTTCGTCGCCTACCTGGTCGAGAACAAGTTAGCCCGCGACAAAGACATCGCCGGCGTCGCCGCGCGCAGCTTCAACCTGCCGCTGTTCGATATCGACGCCCTGGATATCGACCAGGACGTTATGCGTCTGGTCGACGCGAAGCTGATGCGCCAGCACCACGCCCTGCCCCTGTACAAGCGCGGAAGCCGGCTGTTCGTGGGCGTCATCGATCCCACCAACCAGCGGGTGCTGGAGGACATCAAGTTTCAGACCCGGCTGGACATCGAACCGGTCATCGTCAGCGAGGCTCAGATTAGCAAGGCGCTGGCCAAGGCGCTTGAAGCGCCGGCGACCAGCATGAGTGAAGACGAAGTCGGCGATCTCGACTTCAGCAACCAGGGCGACGCGGCGGCGAAAATCGAAACGCTGACCGAGTCCGACGCCGAGGACGCGCCGGTGGTGCGTTTCATCAACCAGGTCATCATCCAGGCCATCAACCGTGGCGCCTCCGACATCCATTTCGAACCCTACGAAAAAATTTACCGGGTGCGCTTCCGCCAGGACGGCATGCTGGACGAGATTTACAAGCCGCCGGTAGCGATGGCGCCGCGTTTGGCCGCCCGCCTCAAAATCATGGCCCAGATGGACATCGCCGAGCGTCGGGTACCGCAGGACGGACGCATCAAGCTCTACCTGACCAGGCAACGAGCCATTGATTTTCGCGTCAACACTCTGCCGACGATGTGGGGCGAAAAGGTGGTGATGCGCCTGCTCGATCCCGCCAGCGCCCAGATGGGCATCGAAGCCCTGGGCTACGAGGACTATCAGAAGGAACTGTTCCTCACCGCCGTCCACAAGCCGCAGGGCATGGTACTGGTCACCGGCCCGACCGGCAGCGGCAAAACGGTCTCGCTGTACACGGCGCTCAATATTCTCAACACCCCCACCGTCAACATCTCCACCGCCGAGGATCCGGTGGAAATCAACCTGACCGGCATCAACCAGGTTAACGTCAACCCCAAGGTCGGGATGTCCTTCGCCAACGCCCTGCGCGCCTTCCTGCGCCAGGATCCGGACATCATCATGGTCGGCGAAATCCGCGACCTGGAAACCGCCGAGATCGCCATCAAGGCCGCCCAGACCGGCCACATGGTGCTGTCCACCCTGCACACCAACAGCGCGCCGCAAACCCTTAACCGGCTGATGAACATGGGCGTGGCGCCCTACAATGTCGCCTCCAGCGTGACCCTGATCATTGCCCAGCGGCTGGCGCGGCGGTTGTGCCAGCACTGCAAGGACGAAATCAAGATTCCGCCGGGAGAACTCCTCAATCTGGGCTTTCGCCAGGATGAGTTGCACAATCTGACGATTTACAAGGCCGTTGGTTGCGACCAATGCAACCATGGTTACAAAGGCCGGGTCGGCATCTACGAGGTGATGCCGATCTCCGAGGAGATTGGCCGGATCATCATGGCAAGCGGCAATGCGATGCAGATCGCCGATCAAGCGCGCCAGGAAGGCATCAACGACCTGCGCCAGTCGGGCCTGAACAAGGTCCGCCTAGGCCTCACCAGCCTCGAAGAAATCAACCGAGTAACAACGGAATAACGGTCGTGGCTAAACAACCAACACTGGCGAAAACCAAGAAGAAGGACGAGGACCTGACCTTCAAGTGGGAAGGCACCGACAAGCGGGGGGTTCGGGTCAAGGGCGAGTTGCGGGGGACCAGCCAGAATCTGGTCAAGGCCGAACTGCGCCGGCAGGGCATCCTGCCGTTGCGGGTCCACAAGAAAGCCAAGCCCCTGTTCACCTTTGGCGATGCCATCACGCCGAAGGACATCATGCTGTTCACCCGCCAGCTCTGCACCATGCTCACCTCCGGCATCGCCGTGGTGCAGGCGTTGGACATGGTCGGCCACAGCAGCCGCAAGCCCAAGGTCAAGGACCTCATCCTCGGCATCAAGGCCGAGGTGGAAAGCGGCAACTCCCTTTCCAAGGCCCTGGCCCAGCATCATTTGTACTTCAACGATCTATACTGCAGCCTGGTACACGCCGGCGAGGAAGCGGGCGTACTTGAGGAGCTGCTCGATAAGGTCGCCATCTATCTGGAAAAGGCCGAGGCGCTGAAAGCCAAGGTCAAAAAGGCGCTTACCTATCCGGCCATCGTGCTGGTGTTCGCCTTCGTGGTCACCGCGATTCTGCTGATTTTCGTCATTCCGACCTTCGAGGATCTGTTCAAGGGCTTTGGCGCGGAACTGCCAGCCCTGACCCGGATGGTGATCGAAATCTCACAGGTGTTCCAGAAGTATTGGTATCTCATTATTGGCGTGCCAGTGGCGACCATCGTCGGGTTCCTGGCGGCGCGCAAACGCTCGCGCACCTTCTATCAGTGGGTGGATCGCATGATCCTGAAACTGCCGCTGATCGGCGATCTGGTCGCCACCGCGGCCAACGCCCGCTTCGCCCGCACCCTGTCCACGCTGTTCAGCGGCGGCGTGCCACTGGTGGACGCGATGCTCAGCGTGGCCCCCGCCACCGGCAATTATGTTTACGAAAAGGCGGTGCTGGACATGCGCGATGCGGTATCCATCGGCCAGCAACTCAATTTTGCCATGCGCCAAAGCAGTCTGTTCCCGGACATGGTGGTGCAGATGGTGGCCATCGGCGAGGAGGCTGGCTCGCTCGGCAGCATGTTGTCCAAGGTAGCCGATTTTTACGAGGCGGAGGTGGATCAAAAGGTGGATGCGCTGACCACGATGATCGAACCGATGCTGATGGCCTTCCTGGCCGGCGTGGTCGGTACGCTGGTGGTCGCCATGTACCTGCCGATCTTCAAACTGGGTTCGGCGATTTGACGGCAACCGCACGATGGCTCTATTGGAACTGCTAGCCAGTTCGCCGGCGCTGTTTGTCCTCCTGGCCATCCTGCTGGGCCTGATGGTTGGCAGCTTTCTCAACGTCGTCATCTATCGTCTGCCGCTGATGATGGGACGCGAGTGGCGGACGCAATGCGCGGAACTGCTCGGCCAGCCGGCTCCGGACAGCGAACAACCCGCCCTGAGTTTGTGGGGACCGCGTTCGCAATGTCCGCACTGTGGTCATTTGATCGGGGCGGTCGAGAATATCCCGCTGCTCAGCTATGCGCGGCAGCGCGGCCGCTGCGCTCATTGCCACGGGGCGATCAGTTTCCAGTATCCACTGGTGGAAGCGTTGAGCGGCGTTCTGGCCGGCATCGTCGCTTGGCGGTTTGGTTTCGGCTGGCCGGCGGCGGCGGCGCTGGTGTATACCTGGTTCCTGCTGGCGGCCAGCGCCATTGATTTTCGCCATCAACTGCTGCCGGACGATCTGATTCTGCCGTTGCTCTGGCTCGGGCTGGCCGTGGCTCTGTTCGGATTGTTCGCCGACCTGCCCAGCGCGGTCATCGGCGCCATGGCCGGCTATCTTTCGCTCTGGTCGGTGTATCAGGTTTTCCGCCTGCTGACCGGCAAGGAAGGGATGGGGCATGGCGACTTCAAGCTGCTGGCGGCGCTCGGCGCCTGGGCCGGCTGGCAATACCTGGTCACCATCGTGCTGCTGTCGTCGCTGGCGGGCGCCATCCTCGGCCTGGCGCTGATCCTGTTCCGTGGCCGGGACCGGCAAATACCGATGCCGTTCGGCCCGTTTCTCGCCACCGCCGGCTGGATCGCGCTGCTGTGGGGCGAGGCGATCAACCGCGCCTACCTGAACTGGCTGGGGTTGTGACCGTGTTGATCATCGGGCTGACGGGCGGCATCGGCAGCGGCAAGACGGCGGTCGGCGACCGCTTCGCGCGGTTCGGCGTACCGGTTGTCGACACCGATTTGCTGGCCCGCGAACTGGTCGAACCCGGTCAACCGGCGCTGGCGGACATCGTGGCCGATTTCGGCGCGGACTGCCTCGACGACGACGGCCGCCTGCGCCGCGGTCACCTGCGCGAGCGGGTGTTCGCCGACCAGGCCGGCCGCCGCCGGCTGGAAGCAATCCTGCATCCCCGCATCCGCGCCCTGGCGCGGGAACAGGTCGCGCGCCTGACCGCATCCTACTGCCTGCTGGTCATTCCGCTGCTGGCGGAGACCGGGATGACCGATCTGGTCGACCGGGTGTTGGTGGTAGACGCACCGGAAGCCGAACGGATTCGCCGGGTCATGGCGCGCGACGGGATTGACGAAACCCAGGCTCGCCGCATCCTGGCCGCCCAGGCCGACCGGGGTCAACGGCTCGCGCTGGCGGACGAAGTCGTGGAAAACACCGGTGATCTGGCGGCGCTGGCTCGCCAGGTCGCCACGCTGCACCGACATTATTCAACCTTGGCGACCGCCCAGGCCCGATGAGAGGATAGCCGGCTGGTCGCGCCCGTTGCGACGCGACCGCCGTATGGACAGCGCCCACGAGGACTATCGTGTCCCAGACCGTCTGCTACGAACAGCCACTCAACGAACGCGCTCGCTCTCTGTTGCGCCTCGAGTTTCTGTTCCATCAAGTCGATTACAGTCTTGCCGAACCCTCGACCTGGGCCAATCGCGCGGTGCTGCAAGGCATCTTCGACATCCTGGCCTTGACTGGACGCAATGAGTTTAAAGGAGAATTACTCAAGGAACTGGAACGGCATGCCGCCACGTTAAACCGGCTGCGGCTGAATCCCAGCGTCCATGCCGCCACCCTGGATCGCGTACTGGCGGAGATTGGCGCGGTCATTGGCCGGGTTCATCAGTTGGATAGCGCCGCGCTGGATGCCGTGCGGCAAACCGCTTTTCTGAGCACTATTCACAAGCGCAGTCAGGCGCCCGGCGGCACCTGCCGGTTTGATCTGCCGGCGCTCTATCACTGGTTGCAACGCGATCCCGAGGTCCGCGCCCAGCACCTGCGGGAATGGCTGGCGCCGTTCGCGCCCCTGCGGGACGCCGTCGTACTGATTCTTCGGCTGATCCGCGACAGCGCCCTCCCCCATCCGGAGGTCGCTTATCGGGGTTTCTTTCAGCGCAGTCTCGACAGCAACACGTCCCATCAAATCATCCGGGTGTTGCTGCCGCACGAAGAGGCCATTTTCCCGGAAATCAGCGGCGGCCGGCATCGCTTCACGATCCACTTTCTGGAACAGCCGAACCCCAACCGCCGGGCAATTCAGCGCACGACCGATATTCCCTTCGAGCTGGCCTGCTGCGTAATCTGATTCCGCTCTTGGCGTAACCGCGCGATGATGGATTCATCAGCGGCGGGAAAGGCGAACTCGGCCAACTTCGCTGGCAATGCCCATGTGAGCGGCTGACCTTCCCGACCGTGCGGTTCGCCGCGCCAGGCCGTCACCCGCCAGACCTCCAGCAGCACGGTTTTATTGGGATAGGCGTGCCGAATCCGGAGCAGTGGCTCGGCGGCCCGCACCGTGATGCCAAGTTCCTCATGCAACTCGCGGCGTAGCGCCGCTTCCACCGTTTCATCCGCCTCCACCTTGCCGCCGGGAAATTCCCACAGCCCACCCTGATGCACATGGTCGGGCCGGCGGGTAATCAATATCGCCCCGGTCGCATCGGCGAGGATGCCCACCGCCACCTGGACGGCCCGCCGCCCAGCGCTCACGTCCGATACTCGGCGTTGATGCGCACGTAGTCGAAGGACAGGTCGGTGGTCCAGATCCGCGCCGTGGCCACGCCCCGGCCCAGTTCGACCCGAATGGTGATTTCGGGTCGCGCCATGACCTGTTGTCCATGCGCCTCGGTGTACTCCGGGGCGCGGCCACCCTCGCGAACGATACACGCCTCATCCAGATGGATCACGATCCGGTCCAGCTCCAAATCCGCCAGCCCGGCCCGGCCCACCGCGGCCAGAATCCGGCCCCAGTTGGGATCGGACGCGAAAAACGCGGTTTTGACCAGCGGCGAATGGGCAATGGCGTAGGCGACCCGCCGGCACTCGGCCATGTCGCGGCCACCCTCGACCCGCACGGTGATGAACTTGGTGGCGCCCTCGCCGTCGCGGATGATAGCCTGCGCCAGGTCGCTGCAAACCTCGCGCACGGTGGCGGCGAATCGCTCGCTGTCCTCCCCCGCCGCCGGGATGCCGACGCCGGATTGCCCGGTCGCCAACAGGACACAAGCATCGTTGGTGGAGGTATCACCGTCCACGGTGATGGCGTTGAATGACTCGGCGACCGCCTCGGCCAGAACCTGTTGCAGCAACGCCTGGTTCACCTCGGCATCGGTGGCGACGAAAGCCAGCAGGGTCGCCATATCCGGGCAAATCATGCCCGCGCCCTTGGCGATACCGGTCACCGTCACCGTGGTTCCCGCCAACGTCAGTTGCCGCGACGCCCACTTGGGCCGGGTGTCGGTGGTCATGATGCCGTGGGCGGCCTCGATCCAGCCATCCGGGCGCAACGCCGCCAGCGCCGCCGGCAGTCCCGTCACCAGCCGGTACAGCGGCAGCGGCTCGCCGATCACGCCAGTGGAAAATGGCAAGACCTCCTCGGGTCGGCAACCGCCCCGTTCCGCCAGCGTCCGGCAACTCGCCTCGGCATCCACCAGACCTTGTCGACCGGTGCCGGCATTGGCGTTACCGGTATTGATCACCAGGTAGCGGGGGCTGGCGGCCGCCAGGTGGGTCCGCGCCACAATGACCGGCGCGGCGCAGAACGCATTGCGGGTGAACACGGCGGCGGCGCGAGTTCCCGGCGCGGCCTCGATGACCACCAGATCGCGGCGGTCGGGATATTTGATGCCGGCGCACGTCGTTCCCAGACGAATGCCAGCGACAGTCAGCGGTTCCATGCGCGCCTCCCGCTCAATCCAACTGCCCATGACAATGCTTGTACTTCTTGCCTGAACCACAGGGACAGGGTTCGTTGCGGCCGACCTTGCGGCCTTCCCGCACGAAGGGAGTGTGGGTCGCTTCTTCCCGCCGCCGGTCAGTCTCGATGCCCGAACCGTCGTCCTCGGCATCCCCCTCCACCAGCGCCGGCGCCTCGGCGTGTTCGAAATGCATCGCGGCGGGCGCGGGCCGGCGCGGTTCGGGGATCGGCGCCGGCTCGGCCTGGAACTGGGCGCGCACCAGAAAACCGACTGCTTCCTGATGGATGCGCTGCACCAGCGCCTGGAACATCTCGAACGCCTCGCGTTTGTACTCCTGCTTGGGATTTTTCTGGGCGTAGCCGCGCAGGTGAATCCCCTGGCGCAGGTAGTCCATCGCCGCCAGATGCTCGCGCCAATGACTGTCGAGCACTTGCAGCAGCACCGCCTTCTCGAACTGCCGCATCCAGGGCGCGCCCACTTGCGCTTCCTTGGCGGCGTAGATTTGTTCCAGTTCGGCGTGAATCCGCTCCCGCAGCGGTTCCTCATGCAGGTTGTGATCGGCGTCCAGCCAGGCGCGAAGCGGTAGTCGCAGGCCAAACTCCCGCTCCAGCGCCTCCTCCAGGCCGGCCACGTTCCACTGTTCTTCCAAACTCCGCGGTGGAAGGTACGGGTCGATCACCTGGGTGAGGACGTCGGCGCGCATTTCCTCCAGGGTAGCCGACACATCCTCGGCCTCCATCAATTCGTTGCGCCAGCGGTACATGACCTTGCGTTGATCGTTGGCGACATCGTCGAATTCCAGCAGGTTCTTGCGAATGTCGAAGTTGTGGGCCTCGACCTTGCGCTGGGCGTTTTCAATCGCCTTGGTCACCCAGGGATGCTCGATGGCTTCGCCCTTTTCCATCCCCAGTTTCTGCATCAGCCCCGCCACCCGGTCGGAGGCGAAGATGCGCAGCAGATTGTCTTGCAACGACAGGTAAAACCGGCTGGAGCCGGGATCGCCCTGGCGGCCGGAGCGACCGCGCAACTGGTTGTCGATGCGGCGCGATTCGTGGCGCTCGGTGCCGATCACATGCAGACCGCCGGCGGCGACGACCTGTTCGTGCCGCCGCTGCCAGGCCTGCCGCGCCGCCTCGCGAGCCGCTTCCCCGATCTCGGCGCCCATGGCCTTCAGTTCGGCCTGCCAATTGCCACCCAGCACGATGTCGGTGCCGCGCCCGGCCATGTTGGTGGCGATGGTTACGGCGCCCGGCTGGCCGGCCTGGGCAATGATTTCCGCCTCCCGCTCGTGCTGCTTGGCGTTCAGTACCTGATGGGGAATCTTCTCCTTGGCCAGCAGGCTGGATAACAGCTCCGACACCTCGATGGATGTGGTGCCGACCAGGGTGGGCTGGCCACGCTGGCGGCAGTCGCGGATGTCGTCCAGCACCGCCTCGAACTTCTCCGGCGGGGTGAGGAATACCAGATCGCCCTTGTCCTCGCGGATCATCTGCAGATGGGTGGGCACCACGATCACTTCCAGGCCATAGATCTGCTGAAATTCGAAGGCTTCGGTGTCGGCGGTGCCGGTCATGCCGGCCAGTTTCTGGTACAGGCGGAAGTAGTTCTGGAAGGTGATGGAAGCGAGGGTCTGATTCTCGGCCTGAATCGGCACCCCTTCCTTGGCTTCAATGGCCTGATGCAGACCATCCGACCAGCGCCGGCCCGGCATGGTGCGACCGGTGAACTCATCCACGATGATGATTTCGCCATCGCGGACGATGTATTCCACGTCCCGGTGAAACAGCGCGTGCGCCCGCAGACAGGCGTTGAGATGGTGAAACACGCCGAGGTTGGCGGCATCGTACAGGCTCTCCCCCTCCCGCAACAGTCCCACTTCCAGCAGTAGCAACTCAACCTGCTCGTGACCGGCCTCGGTCAGATAAACCTGCTTGGTTTTTTCATCGACCCAGTAATCGCCCGGCCCTTCTTCTTCCTTCTGGCGGGTCAGCCGGGGTACGATCTCGTTGACCTTGCGATACAGTTCGGAACTCTCCTCGGCCGGACCGGAGATGATCAGCGGGGTGCGCGCCTCGTCGATCAGGATCGAGTCCACCTCGTCCACCAGCGCGTAATGCAGCGGCCGCTGCACCTTCTGCTCCGGGCCAAAGGCCATGTTGTCGCGCAGGTAGTCGAAGCCGTACTCGTTGTTAGTGCCGTAGGTAATGTCGGCGCCGTAGGCGGCGCGCTTCTCCTCCGGACTCATCCCGGCGATCACCACCCCGACGCTCATGCCGAGAAACTGGTAAATCTGGCCCATCCAGTCGGCGTCGCGCCGGGCCAGGTAGTCGTTGACCGTCACCACGTGAACGCCCTTGCCGGTCAAGGCGTTCAGGTACACCGCCAGCGTTGCGACCAGGGTTTTGCCTTCGCCGGTGCGCATCTCGGCGATCTTGCCTTCATGCAACACGATGCCGCCGATCAACTGGACATCGAAATGCCGCATGTCCAAGGTGCGCTTACTGGCCTCGCGCACCACCGCGAAGGCTTCCGGTAGCAGTGCGTCCACCTGCTCGCCCTTCGCTAGGCGGTTTTTGAATTCATCGGTCTTGGCGCGCAAATCGGCGTCGCTTAATGCGGCGATCCCCGATTCCAAGGCGGTCATTTTATCCGCTGTCTTGCGCATCCCACGGATGACGCGGTCATTGCGGCTGCCAAAAATCGTTTTCAGAATATTCATGAATTGTTCTCACCAAGGTGTAGTTCAGTCTGCCAATCTTCCAGCATTAAGCCGGATACGCGGGCAAATTCGCGGGTGTTGTGGGTAACGACAATCAGGCCGTGAGCGCGAGCAATAGCAGCGATCTGCAGGTCGTAGGGGCTGATGGGTTTACCTTGACGGGCAAGGGCGGCACGGATGTCGCCGAAATGTTCGGCGGCGGCATCGTCAAAAGGCAGGCTGGGAAGATTGGCGAAGAATCGGTGCAATCGCACTTGATTCTCTGCTACTCGCTGGCTTTTGCAGACGCCAAACCATAATTCCGCTTTGACTGGCGCACAAAGCCAGATATGACCTTCTCCAGCTAATACAACATGCTGTGTGATTGGCTCATCATTTCTTAGCAAAGCAATACAGGCGTTGGTATCTAGCAAATACCGGCTCATTCCAAGCTATCCCGTGGTGCATCAACGCCTAAATCATCGTCAGTGATGTCGTCAGGAAAATCATCGCTCAGTGTACCGGCTAAACTGCGTACCCACTGCTCCCAACTTTGCGAGTTAGATTTGGCTGATTTCACCGGCAACACAATGATTTCCGCCTCCTGACAGTCGGCAAATTCAGGAGGCAGGTCAAACTGGACATGCAAACCGTTCAAGGGCTGAATGATGCGATGTGCGTACATAATCAATCTCCTGAATAGTCAAAGATCAACGCTTTAGGTTATTACAATGCCATGATTAATAAACCTCATCGTGCGTACCCACATCGAGTAGCAAAATGACTTCCTTCTGTGTATCCGGTTGTTGCTGGATTGAAAACACGATCCGGCAATCATATCCACAAGAACACGCTAACAAGCTCAATAAATCTCCAGTTAATTTATGAGTTCCCAATGCGGCGATAAAGATATCTTCGTGCATCTTTACCAGTGTTTGCTCGATATTCCGTTGCAGTTGTGGATTGCGGCGAACAAACTTGCGAAAAGACCTTTGAAAACGAGGAGTTAATACCAGTTCTCGAATCATGTCGCAGTCTTATCCCTGTAATTCAATCCGCAATTTTTCAATAATATCCCCAACAGGTTGCGGCTTCAGTTCACCCGCATGAAACGCGGCTATACTCTCTCTCGCCATTTCAGCTATTTCTTTTCGCCACGTCTCCAACCGGCGATGCTGAATAATATCCAACAGCATTTCCTGTTGCTCATCAGGTAATTCCATAACCACATCTAAAACCTGATCGAGAGTCGTCATCGGTTAATCTCCTTCTTTCTAGTTCCCGCGCTGAAGTGTAGGAACGAGTAAAAACCTAGAGTTTTTGACCCACTCAACCTCCGATACCTACCCACATCTCCACTCGTCCTGGATGATCTGAATTGAGCGTCCTGATTTTCTCACTTGGACGATAAACTCTTGCGATAAAAGGACGAGAATGTTCTTTGATGAATTGTTCTATCTTTGGAAAAGTTACAATAAAGTTTTTTGCAAGCTCATGGAAAGGTGCTGTTCCAATTAGAATAAACAAACCTACTTCAGCTTGTAGGACAGCCGCTTTTTCATTGGGTTTATAGCGTATCCTTTGATCATGAGTGATCACATACCAACCCCGGCGGCCAATTTCTGTGAGCCATTCCTCATCTCTGGTGATGTCTGCAAAGTGGTCTGCATGTTTTTCAACAGTGAGACCTGCTTGCGACAGTAGTTTAGGGAACTGTTTACCTAAATCTCGATCCGTGAAGAACACGATGCTCAAGCGGCACGCTCGTACACAATCGCCATTTCAATTTCATCAGGTTTGAGGTCGTAATCTTCAGCCAACATATCTACTGATTCGCCAGCATCAATCCGGTCAACGATGACCGCTGTGGATATGCCTTTGTGTATCAATATTGGGCGTCCAAAGCTAATACAGGGATCTATGACAATCACTTTTTGATTGTCGATACCTGTTACATAAGGATAAATACGACTGGGCAATTCTATATTCCACTCAACCCGCGCCAAATACGCTTCAAGAACCTTGCGCATCGCCAATTGCCCGGACTGAGAAAGATTAATCAATTCGCCGTAGTATTGCAGAAATAAATCTCCGGTTGCTGTCAATAAATCATGTTTCATGAGCAATCTGGAAATTTTCAATTCTTGCTCTGCATAGTCCAGCGCATTACGCAATGCGCTTATAGAGACGTTATGATTCTGGCGTAAGGCTCGCAGAACGTAAGCTTCGACTAAATTGGTAAATGATAGGAGCCGCTGATCTTTATCGGCAAACTGTATCAGTGGCTCAAAGTATCCGGGGCCATCACGTTTAGGATAGCTTCTGCCCATAAACCAGGATCGGAGGGTTGCTGGAGCCAGCTTTAAGTAGCGCGCTGCTTCAGTAATAGTGTAAGCCGGAGTGTCGAGCATGGGGGTATCCTCCTAAAAGCTTTCAACCAGCGCAATTTCTTCACGGGTCAAGCCAAAAAGCCGATACACGCGATCATTGATTTCGGCTTCTTGGTCGGCGATATCACTGGCGGTTGGGTTTTCAAGGATGCGCTGGACGATTTTTTCTAATTCTGCTTGATCATTTGATGTAGTGATAGGGATGGGAAATTTGCAAACGTACATAGGTTTAAACTCGAAGAAACCACCTTGCTTGCTGGCAAATTCCTGCCGAGTGATCCAACTTGATACTGACGAATTGAGGATTGCTAACGAATAGGAAATAGATGGAGGAATTAAAATGCTAGTTTTATCATTGCTATAGTATATCTTCTCATCAGGCGCATAATTTACTTTATCCGTAATAGCTGGTACGACAATCTTCCGCTGCTCAAACTCCTGCCAATAAGTACAGGATCTCAGTTCCCAAAAAAAATTCCCTTGATCAGCGCGTTTGATAAGGCCGGCCCTAAATTGCTGATGAAATTGATGAATTGCTGGATAAGTGGCTGCATATAAATTTTCCGCATCTTTATCGGATTTACCGCTCCACGGATGCGTCTTATTTTCCGACGATTCAATTTTGATCAGATATTGTTCAGCAAAATCCACCCGCCAGCGTTTCACGTCGCGCCCGCGTAGGAAAGGTTTTAAGACTTTCGCCGAAGACGAATGTTCCGCGATCAGCCGGTCGCGGATGGCGCGATCCACCACAAAGGCATCGTTCAGGCCAGTTTTGATACCGTAGTAAAACCGGCCTTGACAGTATTCGCCTAGCGGCATACCAGCAGCGTGGAGTTTATCCAGCAACTTGCGTTTAGCCACACCTTCCAAACGCCAGCCCGATTTGTCGAGGCTATGTTGTGGAATCTCGAAATTCTGTTGACGAACGATGGCGACAAAATCCGCCAAGGGTGGGCCGGGCTGCCAAGTGAGTGCCCGAAAGGTGGAATTGGCGTCAACGTGCCTCCCCTTGATTCGCTCCAGCAGCACAATGGTTGGATAAGCAATCGCCTCAAAAACCGGCGCATCGCCAAAATCAATCAACTGGTGAATGCGGGTGTTGCGGACCAGCCAGTCGCGCAGCTTTTCCCCATAACCAGAGCGATACCACTTATTCGAAGTGATAAATGCAAACTGGCCGCCATCGTGCAGCAGCTTGATCCCCCGCTCATAAAAGTAAGTGAATAAATCCGCTGTGCCCGTGAAGCATTCATAGCGTGGCTTGAGCAAGGGTTTGAGTTCCTTGATTTCTTCGTGCCGCACATACGGCGGATTGCCGATGACGACATCAAACCCGCCTTTCGCGTGAAACACTTCTGAAAAATTAATCTCGAAATCAAAATTTATCCTGTACCCTAAACTTTTACTCGATCCGGAAAAACATTCCACCAGCAATTTTTCTACTTCAGTCTTCAACAGCGCCTTTTTCTCGTGATCGGTCTCATCAAAAAATTGCTCTTTCAGTTTTTCAATGAAACCCAATTTCTGGGATTTGAATGGAAACCCCAGCAACGAGTTCCCCGCCACCACTTTATAATCCAGGTTCGGCAACGGCTTGATCTGTTGCACATCCTCCTCATCCACCACCAGCGACAGCCACAGCCGCAACTTGGCGATTTCCACCGCACCCATGTCAATATCGACGCCATACAGTGAGTTTTGAATCGCATAGCGTTTGAAATGGTAAGGAGTGCGCTTTTCCCCCTCTCCCCAACCCTCCCCCACCAAGGGGGAGGGAGTTTTGGCATTGAAATACGGCGTCAACGCAGTACGGGCACGAACAATCTCTGTCATCATCCCTACTGGAAAAGCGCCGGAACCAATCGCCGGATCGCAAACCGTAATTGCTTTGAGCACATCATCCAGGGCACGAGCATGTTGTTCAATGGCTTCAGGCAAACGGCGCTGATAACTCACCGTGCCGTCTTTGCGGGCCGTCTCGTAATGAGCGGCCTGTTCACCCTCGCGGACCAATGCTTCAATGTCAGCCCGCTGGATGATTGGATCATTCGAGTTCAGCGTTGTATCCAAATAGTTAATCAGGCTTTCCTGACACATGTAATGCACAATTTCACGCGGGGTATAAAATGCGCCCAAGCCCTTGCGCCGGTTTTCCTCAATCAGATTTTCAAACACCTTGCCCAGCATTTCAGGATCAATCGCAACCTCCTTCTCTAACGGTTCCGCTTCATTGACCGTAAAATTATAACGGTCAAACACATCAAGAATGCCGGTGCCTTCACCATTGGTCAGAATCGCATTAGACAGCCTAATTGCCGAATGTTCCCAATCATAACCGGCCAGCGGCTCAAATAAACCACCATTCAAAAACGGAATGCGGCATTGAAAGGTATCGCACCACGCCGCATGACCGCGATCCGTAGCCAGCGTGTCATAAAACAGCGGCTCAAACACCGTATTGAACACACATTGCCCATTCTCGACCGCTTTATTCGCCAGCAACCGGAGAAAATTGCGCGGCCCCTCGCCCCAACTCCCGCCTTTGGGAACACCCAACCAGCCCTTTTTCTGAATGAAATAGAGAAAGACAATCTGACCCAGCAACTTCTTGGCAAAATCGACCGTACTGATGCCCTTGACCTGAAAATCAGCATGAATAGCAGAATCACGATGGACCTCCGCGGTCAATGCGTCATCCGTGATTTTGAACAGCCGGGCGTATTCATTGAAAAACTCCTTGGTTACCGACTCAACGCTAAACGCCTCCTCGATCCGCGCCAGCGTCGGTCGATCCGTCGTGTTTTGCAGCAGCGCCAGAAAGCGCGTCTGGGCGGTATGGCATTCCTCATCCGCGCCCACCAGATAGGAATAGCGTCGCGCTGGAGTCAGCCGTTCCTCAGCCTTGATTTTCCCCGTCTTGGGATCGCGCTTTGTTTCATAGTCCATGCGGACATAGGAAAAGCGCCAAGACTGCGAATCCGGCGCGACAAAAGCGATAAAGCCCGCTTCCTTATACGCATTATCACTGCCCTCGCCGCGCTTGAGTTTGTGCGCGACAAAATCCCGCAGCGCTGTCCGTGTGCGTTCCAGCTTCCAGGATTCCGTCAAATGAACAATCAGCACATCGGCCAATTCAGCACTGGGCGATACAAACGTGCCGAGTCGCCAGCAGCTTTTGATATGAGCCGCGAAAGCATCAGGCACACTCATATTTTGCGCTTTTGAACCATCAAAGCCATTGCAAAGTTCGTTGATAAAATGGCGGTAGCGTTCCCGATCAAACGGCGCTTTGAAGGTGTCGCGGACGATGCGTTGAGCAGTAGCCTTGTCCATCAATCAAATCGCCGATAACAGATAAGAGGAAAGAATGACTTCACGCGGAGCCAGTGGCGCATTCGGATCAAGCTTGGACGTGGAACCCAGCAGATAGTGGCTGGCAATTTCTTTGCGGAGAATAGCGATCATCGCAACCGGATCGGCAGTTTGATCGAAGGCTTCTTTTACTTTGCGAATCGTGGCTTTGCCCACCCGACCCTCCGCAATAATCTTGTCAACATCAGCAGCCAGCTTTCGATCCTCCGGTTTGAGCGCATTAGAGTTGCGGAAATCCTTGGCGCGCAGCCGCTTTAAGAGGTTCGCCTCATGACTGCCACCACCGGTCACAGTGGCGGGCGACAAGGTATCAACGCTCGGCGTGGTTGCCGATTGGAAACCGCTCTTGTTTTTATCCAGTAGCGGATAAAACTGTTCGGGCGGAATGTCCTGCCGAAACTCATGGGCGGTAGTTTCGAGAATCTCAGCCGTGGTAAAAAAATCGAGTTCTTCAGCGCAAGCGTTACTGCCATCCGCGCGAAAGAACTTATCCAACCGACCTTGCCGGAAATAGGTAATAACGGCGGGTAAGGTAGCTCGATCCACGATTCGGGTTGAACGCGCCTTGCGTGGTAGAGCCAGAATGCGCTGAAAAAGCTCCGGTTGTTTCTCCTTCACATCAAGAATCTGACGCAGATATTTCAATTCGCTTTTGGGTTCAGCCGGATCGCCTTCAGCCGCTTGCCTGGAATTGATCCGGTCGAAAAGGTTGTGTGAAGTGATTTCCTCATCGCCGGTGAGCAGGCACGCATCATTGCCCAATAGCGTAATAAAGGCGTGAATCTTGGACTTGGCAGCTTCAGTCAAAGCAATCTCGTCATTGCCCTCATCGGTCGGGAAGAAATTGTAAGTGAAGATGGTTTTGAATTTCGTGCCGACCCGATTGACACGCCCCACCCGCTGCATCATCCGGCTTGGATTCCACGGGATGTCATAATTGATTACGGTGGCGGAACGATGCAGATTCACTCCTTCGGCTAATACGTCAGTTGTGACCAATATTCGATAATCATCGCGCTCCTCACTACTATTGGCATCGAAGTTAGCAATCACAGCAAGGCGCTGTTCAGGATTGGATACAGAGCTGAAATGCAGCGTCTTGGCGTCTACTTCCGCCTTAATGCACTCGGCAAGATAGCGGGCCGTATCGGAAAATTCACTGAAAATAATCAGCTTGCCGGCCTTGAACGTCGCTTGTGTCGTAAGTTCGCGCTTGAACTCCAGCCACTTCGGATCGCGCTGAATGCCGGTCCACGACTGTTGAATATCCCGCAAAATTGCCAAATCCGACGCCACATGCTGGCGGAAAACGGGAGTGAAGTTCACGGCGGCAAACTTTTCCGCTTTCTCCTGCTGGATCAGATCATCAATGGCATCATCATCGCCTTCTTCCAGAAATTCCAGCACCTTGCGGCTGTGCTTCTTACTGGTATAAACAAAGCCGCCATCAAAGGTGTGCAGCACTAATTCATGGGATTTAATGAAGCGGTGGAGTGTCTGCTGAAAGGCATAAAAGCTGCTTTCCAGCCGCTTCACCAGCAGGATTTTCATAAAAGTAGCCAAGTTGCGTTGGCCCTGCACCGCACGATCTTCAACTGATCCCGTGTAATAGAGTGGATTCAGTGGTTGATAGCGGGCATAGTGAAAATCGGCGCTGGTGATGCGCTCCAAGGTACTGCTAAAGATGGCGCTTTCCATGGCGTTAAGCTGATACAGCAGCGGAACGGGATCGGTTACTTGTGGAAATCCCATCTTCTGTCTTTTCAGGTCTTCGCCATAAAACTGCTCGATCTCGCGGCGAGTGCGGCGCACCATGATGTATTTGAGGATTCCATTCCGAAACTCTTGGGCGTTCCGCTCAATCGCTGCCACATATTTTTCGGCATCATCAAGACGATGCAACCCTTTAATGCGCTTTCGCAACGTGTCGAAAAACGCCTCCAGATTACGCAAGCCAGGAAGGGTGCTATTGCGGGGTGACTGAAACAGTTTTAACTGACTGTAAATGTCATCCAGCGTGTTATTATAGGGCGTGGCGGAAACCAGAATAACGCCCTTGTTTTGGCAAATGCGCGTCAACAGTTCATAACGTTGAGTCGAGTCGCCTTTGAAACGATGGGATTCATCAATAAAAATATATTTGTAGAACTCAACCCCTTGCTTAAGCGCCTCGTCCAGTTTACCGATAGAGATGCACTGATGGCCGGGAACGCAGAAATCCCGAAACACCCGCGTCCATGATCCGGGACTGTTTTCATCCAACAGACTCGGCGGCGCGATGACCAGACAACGGCCATCTAGTTGCAACGCCAGCAACGCCGACATAAAGGTTTTGCCTAAACCGACTACATCGGAAATAAACACGCCGCCATAACTTTTCAACATCTGCTGCGCGGTAAAAACAGCATCCTCCTGATATTGCAGCTTCTTGAAATTCCGCGGCAGATTTTCGGTATTCAGCTTGGAACGGTCGCCCAAATAGTCGCGGAAGTAGTCGGCGAGAAACTTCAGATAGAGTTCGTAAGGCGTGAAGAAGGCAAACGGCGATTCCTTTTCGACGATGGTAATAATCGTCTCGTGAACATCCTTCACATCCACCGCATTCGCCCAAAGCTCATTAAAGCGATGCAGCGCGTAATCGTGATCTTCCGGTTCGTTGAGCAGCACGTTGAATTCCAGATTGCCCTCCAAACCGCTATGCGAAAAGTTGCTGGACCCGGTAATGACGTAGCCATGGCACACATTAACCATCGGCTGCTCCAGCGTCATAATGTAAACTTTCGCATGGATGTTCTGCTCTCGATACAGCTTCACTTCCAGCTTGCCTGAACGAATCCACTCAATGAACGTGCGGATGCCGGTTTCAATGGCGAGTGAATCGTGAGCCTGAATCAACTCACGGCGCATCATCCTGCCGAAAATCTGCTTGATCTCGGCCGTAGACGGGACGCTTTCCCAAGCGCTGTCATTAGCAATCTGAAGCAGACCGTGGACAACCTGCTCGTTTTTCAGGCCAATGAGGATGCGGATTTTTTCGACGGATTCCAGCACCGGATAAAGCCGGAAGAACCCGCTGATGAAAAAATATCCAACCAGACAATCGAAGCCCTGCGTCTTTGGCAGAATCGTTTCCAGCCGCCTGCTCAGGGTGTTTTCACCCTGATTGGTCAAAAATTTTTTCGGCGGGACCGGAGCGGATGTCGGCATGGTGGTCAGTACGGGTTGTGAGAAATAAAGCTATTCAGGCAATCTTCAAGAAACTCAAACTAAAATTTTTTTCACGGTTGTAGCCACACATACGGATAGGCCCGAAGCAGTCGTTCACCCCCCTGGCTGCGGCAGGGGTGCGTGGGGGCGACCGGCGCGCCGGTCGGCGATAGCCGCTGCAATATAGGGCCAGGGCGAGTGGCCGCGTTGCCGGCAGGTGTCGATGACGCTGGCCAGCAGGGCGAAGACCCGCGAGCCGGTAGCGGTGCG
>JBATNZ010000050.1:0-10236 GCA_049290615.1 Candidatus Contendibacter sp. | reverse complement strand
AAAAACCACGGCTGGAGAGAAATCAATTCAAAGGTCACCCTCATGTATCGACGGCTAAGCTTCTCAAAGGAATCACCCCAAAGGTAGTGGCTGGGAAGGCAGCCTAAATGACCTTAAAAGGGCTGGTGTGATCGCAATCAATCCGCGCTACGCGGCAGGCCTCGGCGGCTTGTGGGGGCAAATCGGTGAGGGGCAACCACGGTGCCTGACGGCCTTCGCCCCAATAAGCCAGCAGGGTGCAGTCCAGGCGGGGGTTTTCTGGCAATTTTTACACCGCTAAGGCATTGTTTTCATTGCTGACATGACTTATTGAGAAGGTTCACGCTCGACTGGTTACGCCAGGAAGGATCAGGCAATTTTCCTCGTACCTCGGTTCACCTATCCGCTTCAGAACTTCTCGAACAGGTACAGCACATAATGATCGAGCATCAGCGCGGCGAACAATCCGAACAGGTAGACGATGGAAAAACCGAAGGTCGGCATGGCGAGGCGGTCGTCGCCAGTCGCGTACAAGCGTGTGGCGAAACTCAGGAAACGCAGGCCCAGGGCGACAGCGCTAGCTAGATAAATCCAACCGCTCATGCCAGTCAGAAACGGCAGCAGGGTAATCAGAAACAGCAGGATGGTGTACAGCAGGATGTGCAGCCGGGTGAAGGCGGCGCCATGGGTGACCGGCAGCATGGGGATGTCGGCGCTGGCGTAATCGTGGCGGCGGTGAATGGCCAACGCCCAGAAATGCGGGGGGGTCCAGATGTAAATGATGAGGAACAGCAATAGCGCGCCGGAATCCACCTGGCCGGTAACCGCCGTCCAGCCGAGCAGTGGCGGCGCCGCGCCGGCCGCGCCGCCAATCACAATGTTCTGTGGCGTCGCCCGCTTGAGGAACAGAGTATAAATCACTGCGTAACCAATCAGCGAGGCGAAGGTCAGCACGGCAGTCAGTGAATTGGTGAAAGCCAGCAGCAGGCTCAGGCCAAGCGTACCGACGATCAAGGCGAAGCCCAGTACCTGCCAGGATTCCAGGTGCCCGCTCGGTAGCGGCCGGTGGCGGGTACGGGCCATGAGGGCGTCGGCATGCCGATCCATCAAATGGTTGATGGCGGCGGCCGAACCGGCCATCAACGCGATGCCCAGCGAACCGAACAGTAGGATCTCCCAAGGCACCATCCCCGGTGTCGCCAGCAGCATGCCCACCATGGCGGTAAAGGTGATCAGCGCGACCACGCGGGGTTTGGTCAGTTCCAGATAATCTCGGCCATGGCGACGCAAGTTGGCGTGCAGGGTTTGGAGGGCAGCGGTCATCATGCAACGGTTTCTGGTCGAAGCAGGTGGTTGAGCATCACCAGCGCTAGCAACAATAACGCCGCGCCACCATTGTGGGCGACTGCTACGGGTAGCGGTAGGCGCAAAACGACATTCGCGATGCCTAGGGCGAGCTGGCCGATCAGCAACACGGCAACAGCCAACCCAGCGAACCGCACGGTACGGCTTCGATCGGTTGCCAGCAATCGCCAACTTAGCCAACCCAGGTAGAGGAAAACCGTCAAGGCTCCCAGCCGGTGCATCATGTGAATGGTCACGCGAGCGTCGTTGGCCAGTACGCCCCCTTCGTAGGAGGTGCCGAGCCCGCGCCACAGGACGAAGGCTTCTCGAAAATCCATTGGCGGCCACCAACGGGTCTGGCAGGTTGGAAAATCCGGGCAGGCCAGGGCAGCGTAATTGGCGCTGGTCCAGCCGCCCAGTGCAATCTGGCCCACGAGCAACGCCAATCCCAGCAGCGCGTAACCGCGCAACGCCCGATCATTGGCTGCCACGGTATCTCCGCCATATCGACCCTGGCGCAACGCCAGCCAGGCCAGCAAGCCCAGTGTCATCAAACCGCCCAGTAGATGGCCCATGACCACCACCGGTTTCAACTGCCAGGTCACGGTCCACATTCCCAGCAGGGCCTGAAAAACCACCAGCGCCAGCAGGCATAGAGGCAAAACCACCGGCTGGTTGGGCGCGAATCGCCGCCGCCAAGCCAACACCGCCAGCGCTAGAATCGACAATCCCAGAATTCCGGCGAAATAACGGTGAACCATTTCCTTCCAAGCTTTGGCGGGCTCCACCGGCCGGTGTGGGTAAGCCGCGTTGGCCTCGATGATCTGGTGGGCTTCGTCAGGCACATCCAAGCGTCCGTAGCAACCGGGCCAGTCTGGACAACCCAGCCCAGCACCCGATAGCCGCACATAGGCGCCCAACAGCAGCACCATGAAGGTCAGGGCCAACGCAGCCCAGGCCAGCCGATGAAAAACCGTCGCCCGTATCCCGCGCATATTGCTCACCCGACCTTGGAGAGGCGCAACAGCCGTTGCAGATCTTTGAGCATCCCGCGCGGCTCGCTTGCGACCGGATAGCGCATTAGCAGATTGCCCAGCGGATCGAGCAGGTAGATCCACTCGCCCGCCGCACCCGGCGAATGGAATTTATCACTCGGTTCGGTTCTGGTTGCGGCGTCGGCTACACCGACGGTTGTCGCGGCGTGTTCAATCGTCAGCCATGAAAGCAGGCTGGCGCCCGGTAATCCATCCAGCAGCAACAGCGTTTTCACCCGCGCTACGTCCTTACCCAATGCCAATCGCACTTGCCGCATGTCGTACAGGGCGGTGCGGCAGGACGCATCGCATTCGGTGGCCGAACCAAGGTAAATTAGTACCCAGTAGCCTCGCAACGCCGTCCCATCCAGCCGGTGCCCCTCTAATGAATCAAATCGCAAATTCAGAAGCGGCCGGGCCGGATTGAGTAATTCGCCGTGTTGCACTGAACTGCCGGGTTGCCAGCGCCCGACCAGCAGCCAAGCCGCTGCTAGCGGAACCGCGAAGCAGGCAAAGATAAATAGCAGGATCAGTCGCTGCCGCCAGATCACGGGTATCACGTCGGCTTTGACCAAGATCGGATGGATGCTCATCAAAACCCTCATTTTGAACGCGACAACCGGCGTGTATTGGCTGCGAAGTATAAGATCACCAGCGCCGCCGCCAGGGCGAACCACAGCACGGCATAACCCTGGTGGCGTTCCGGACCGAATCCGCCGAAGCGGGGTTGCCAGTCGCGCCCATAGCCCCAAGCGGCTTCCGGTTCCAGCAAGACCACTGCTGGTTGCAGCGGATAACCCAGGATTGTGGCCAGTCGGTCGTAATTCACATACGGCACAACCCGTGGCCAGCGCAGATCACTACCCGCGGCATCACCCAGCCGCAATCCTGGCTGGGACGGTTGCGCCAACCAACCACTCACGGTCACGGTTTCCGCGGGCGCCGCAATGTCCGGCAACACTTGGCGCGACTCGCCCAGCGCAATCCAGCCCCGGTTGATCAAAATAGCGCCGCTGCCAGCCAACCGCAGCGGTGTTAAAACGTGATAGCCCGGTTGGCCGTCGCGCACTTGATTGTCCAGCAACACTTGATGTGCGCCATCATAGCGCCCAGAAACGGCCACGCGCCGATAGCGGCCGGTGAAATCGGCAGGGTCAACTTCGGTCAGCATGACCGGCAACTGATTGAATTGCTCGGCGAAGGCAGCTTGCAGTTCCGCCTTCTGTCGTCCCCGATCCAACTGCCAGAATCCCAACGCCAGCAGGAGCGGCAGTAGCAACAACAAAGCGCGGGTGGATGCCCTACCCGGGCTGAACATCCAGCCACCGATCCGCATTCAGTGTTGAACCGCGAGGGTTATACTAGTGGTCACCATCCTCTCCCACCGGAGTTCGCATCATGTTGATCAAAGCCGTTGTTGCACTCATTCTGTTGCTTATTCTCGCCAGTCTGGGTTCCGGGTTGGTGTTCATGATTCGCGACCAGGGGCGCGGCCCCCGTGCCGTCCAGGCGCTCACCGTGCGCATCGCGCTGTCGGTTGGTTTATTTCTCTTATTGCTGTTGGCCTACGCTGCCGGATTGATCAACCCGCACGGTCTCTGACCTTGCGCTGGTTTCACATCCAGTAGACGAAAATGAACAGCCCCAGCCACACCACGTCCACGAAATGCCAGTACCACGCCGCCGCCTCAAAGGCAAAATGGCGCTCCGGCGTGAAATGACCAGCTAAGCCGCGTAGCAGAATGACCGCCAGAATGATCGCGCCGATCGTCACATGCAGACCATGGAAGCCAGTCAGCATGAAGAAGGTAGAACCGTAGATGCCGCTTCCCAGGGTCAAATTCAGTTCCTGATAGGCTTCATGGTATTCGATAGCCTGGCAGGTCAGGAACAGCGCGCCGAGCGCAACCGTGGCCGCCAGACCCTTTAACCATTGCCGACGCTTGCCCTCGACTAGGCCCCAGTGCGCCCAGGTGATGGTCACGCCACTGCTGAGCAGGATCAGGGTATTGATGGCCGGCAGCCCCCACGCATGCATGGGAGCAAAAAAGCCGCCGATTTCGGCAGGGCCGTTGGTGGGCCAAGCGGCTTCGTAGTGGGGCCAAAGCATATTTTGGGTTAACACGCCATGTGCCGTTTCACCACCCAGCCAAGGCACTGAATATTGGCGGGTATAGAACAGCGCGCCAAAGAACGCGGCAAAGAACATTACTTCGGAAAAGATAAACCAGCCCATGCCCCAGCGGAACGAGCGATCCATCTGGTCGCTGTAGAGACCCTTCTGGCTCTCGCGGATTACGGTGCCAAACCAGCCGAACACCATCAGCAAAATCATGGCAATACCTACCACCAACAGGGTACTTTTACCCCCGTTCAACACGGTGGCTCCACCCAGCATCAAGGTGAATAAGCCGATGGAAGCGATGATTGGCCAGTAGCTTTGGTGTGGCACATAGTAATGATCAGTGGTGTGATCATTATGACCCTGCGCGTGTGCATGCGCCATCTGTATATCCCCCTCGGCAGTCGTTCTCGTGACGATCAGCGGCTGTGATTTCAGCCGCCCGTGTCATCCAATCTAAAAAAGGTGTAGGACAGTGTGACCGTATGTACGTCTGGCGGCAGATTAGGGTCAATGCGAAAGACGACCGGCATCTCTCGCCCCTCCTCCGGCTGGAAGACTTGGCGGCTGAAGCAGAAGCATTCAATCTTCTGGAAATGTTGGGCCGCCAAGCCCGGTGCCACACTCGGAATGGCTTGCCCAACCAGCGTGTGGCTGGTCAAGTTACGAGCCAGATAATGGGTCTGGTAATACTGTCCAGGATGGACTTGCATATGACTTACTTGGGGTGCAAATTCCCACGGCGCACCAGTGTTGAGGTTAGCGACAAACTCCACCGTTACCGTGCGTGCTTCGTCCACAGCCATCGGTAAAACTGTCGCCACCCGACCGCCGGTTTTGCCATTCAAACCGGTGATCACGCACAGTACGTCGTATATTGGCACCATCGCGAAGCCAAAGCCGAACATCGCCACCGTAATCAGTAACAAGCGTTTGACCAGTCGGCGGTTGGCTAGGCCGGCTGGAACCGCCTCCCGAGTTTCCACGCGGTTTCCTTTCATCAATCCCTACTTCACAACGGGTGGAGTCGTGAAAGTGTGATAGGGCGGTGGCGACGGCAGCGTCCATTCCAGACCGTGTGCGCCTTCCCATACTTGATCGGTGGCTTTCACTCCACCGCGAATGGTCTGGATCACGTTGTACAGGAATAGCAGTTGCGAGAAGCCAAACAGGAATGCGCCCACTGTGGAGATCATATTGAACTCGGCGAATTGTAAGGCGTAATCGGGAATGCGGCGCGGCATCCCGGCCAGACCAAGGAAGTGCTGCGGGAAGAACAGGACATTGACCCCGACTACCGACAGCCAGAAGTGAATCTTACCCAAGCGCTCATTGTACATATGACCGGTCCACTTCGGCAGCCAGTAGTAAGCCGCCGCGATAAGTGAGAACACCGACCCAGGCACCAGCACATAGTGGAAATGGGCCACCACGAAATAGGTATCGTGATACTGGAAATCTGCGGGAGCAATAGCGAGCATCAGCCCGGAGAAACCGCCAATGGTAAATAGAATTACGAAAGCGATGGCGAACAGCATCGGTGTCTCGAAGGTCATCGAGCCGCGCCACATGGTCGAGACCCAGTTGAACACCTTCACTCCGGTCGGCACAGCAATCAGCATGGTCGCGTACATGAAGAACAACTCGCCGGCCAGTGGCATCCCCACCGTGAACATGTGATGCGCCCAGACAATGAACGACAGGAACGCAATCGAAGCCGTGGCGTACACCATCGAAACATAACCGAACAGCGGTTTGCGGGCGAAGGTTGGGATGATCTGGGAAATGACCCCGAACGCCGGCAGGATCATGATGTAAACCTCAGGATGGCCGAAGAACCAGAAGACATGCTGAAACAGAACCGGATCGCCGCCGCCACCCGCGTTGAAGAAGCTGGTGCCGAAATACTTGTCAGTGAGCAGCATGGTGACCGCTCCAGCCAGTACCGGCATCACCGCGATCAGTAAAAACGCCGTGATCAGCCAAGTCCACACGAACAGTGGCATTTTCATCAAGGTCATGCCGGGAGCACGCAGGTTGAGAATGGTGGCAATGACGTTGATCGCACCCATGATCGAGGAAATCCCCAGCATATGAACGGCCAGGATCACGAACGGGAAAGCCTCGCCGGTTTGCAACACCAAGGGCGGATACAGGGTCCAGCCGCCAGCAGGTCCGCCGCCAGAGGTGAACAGCGTAGACAGGAGCAAGGTAAAAGCAAATGGCATGATCCAGAATGACCAGTTGTTCATCCGTGGCAGGGCCATGTCCGGAGCGCCGATCATCATCGGCAGCAGCCAGTTGGCCAACCCGACAAAGGCGGGCATGACCGCGCCGAAGACCATCACCAGCGCATGTAGGGTGGTCATCTGGTTAAAGAAATGCGGGTTAACGATTTGCAAGCCTGGCTGGAACAGTTCAGCGCGGATCACCAGCGCGAATGCTCCTCCAATGAAAAACATCGTTAGCGAGAACAACAGGTACAGCGTACCGATGTCCTTGTGATTGGTAGTGAGCAGCCAGCGACTGAGGCCATGCGCCGGCCCGGCATGGTGGTCGTCGTGGCCGTGATCCAATGCAGGTGCGGCTGCGGTACTCATAGGGTTTTACCTCCGCTGGCGGTCAGAGTATTCAGTTTGCTTGCCTTCATCTTTGCAACCCATTGCTGAAATTCAGCCTCGGGCATGGCCTCGACCACAATCGGCATAAAGCCGTGGTCCTTACCACAGAGTTCGGCGCACTGGCCGCGATAGATACCGGGCTTGTCAATCAGCGTCCAAGACTCATTGATGAAGCCAGGAATGGCATCTTTTTTCAAGGCCAGTTCCGGTATCCACCAAGAATGGATCACGTCGGAAGCGGTGGTTAGCACACGGATCTTTTTGCCGACTGGTACCACTAACCGCTGATCCACTTCCAACAGGTAGTGCTCACTCTTGGCGGCGTCATTGTGGATTTCCGCCTGCGGCGTGGACAAGGTGCTGAAGAAGCCGATATTTTCATTCAAATACTGATAATGCCAGCGCCACTGGTAACCGGTAACCTTAATAGTCAATTCGGCGTCACGGGCGTCGGCCATACGAATCAGGGTTTTGGTCGCTGGAACCGCCATCACGATCAAAATCAGCATTGGCACAGCAGTCCAAAGCACCTCGACCAAGGTGCTATCGTGGAACTGGGCCGCCACCGCGTCGCGCGACTTGCGGTGATGATAGATCGACCAGAACATGGTCCCGAACACCACCACGCCAATCGCTACGCAAATCCAGAAGATTAGCATGTGCAGGTCGTAGACCTCCCGGCTGATGGCGGTAACGCCCGGCGTCATATTCACGGCGAAATCGGCACGAGCGCTGACGCTCCAGATTGACAGAGCGCTTCCCAAGATGGCTCCCCCTCCACGCGCGATGCGACTATAAGCCATACTGTTCCTCCTAAATTGTTCCTAATTAACTAAAAAAAGTAGCCTGCTGATGAAATCTTGTCAATGCCCGAGTATTGCACTACTGGGCTAAGCACAAAATTTTGACAGGTACCGGTGGGTACCCTATGGTGGGGTCAACCGGAGGAATCCCCATGGCTAACAACTATCTGGTTGACTTGGCCGAAGAGGAGCAGGGATACCTGCTCGACGTGATCCGCCAAGGCAAACCGACGGCGCGCAAGGTCACGCGTGCCCGTGTGTTGCTAGGGTGGCGGAGGGCGCCACTGATGATGAAGAGATTGCGCCAATCCTCCATCTGGGGATTTCCACCGTGCGTCGCACCCGCCAGCGGCTGGTCGACCAAGGGTTGACCGCAGCGTTAAGTGAGCGGTCTCGGTCCGGCTCGCCGCCCGCCTTGACGGGCAAACAGGCCGCCTTTCTGGTCGCCTTGGCCTGTAGTACCCCGCTCGCTGGTCGCCACCGGTGGACGATGCAACTGCTGACGGATCGCTTGATCGAACTCCAGCAAGTCGAGACGATTTTCCACGATACGGTTTGTCGCACCCTCAAAAAACGACCTCAAGCCCTGACAGCGCAAAGACTTGTGGTGCATTCCTAGCGTCAGTCTTGCTTATGCTTAGCCTGTAGAAGACGTCTTGGATTGGTATGCCGAGCCCGAAGATTCCCGGTGTCCCCAAGTGTTTTTTGCCGAAAGTTCGGTGCAATTGACCAACAAAACGTGTCGTCCGCCGCCGGATCGTCTGGGCCGGCTAGGCCGTCGGTGCGACGGGATTGTTCATGGATGTCTCGCAGGACACACACCCGAACTCTTGCCGGTCGGCCACACGGGTGGCCGGTGTGTCAGGTGAAAACGTAAAGCCATGGTTATCGCACAACAGATAACCCATTGTTTTGACTGGCGAAATAAGCAGCCAAATTAGCCTTGTCCTGCTCTGATAGGGTGGCGGCTATGCCTTTCATGATAGGGTTCTTGCGCGCCCCGGTTTGGTAGTCCTGCAGCGCCTTTCGCAGATAGTCCTCGTGCTGGCCAGCCAGCCGCGGATACATGGGGATGCTACCGTTGCCGTCTGGCCCGTGGCAAGCCGTGCATGCAGCGCTCTTGGATTTGCCAGCGGCGGCGTCACCCTGAGCCGGCTGGGCTGGTGCGGTAGACTTAAACCCGGCGACATAGGCAGCAATGTCTCGAATGTCCTGCTCGCTGAGTGAAAAAGTATTGGCTTGCATGGTCGGATGCGAACGGTCGCCGGCTTGGTAGGCCTTGATCGCGGCGACGACGTAATCTGGATGCTGGCCACCTAGCCGGGGCACATGATAATTGGGATAAGCATTGGTATAGCCGGGAATGGCGTGGCAGCCGGTACAGGTCGCGAATTTGCCCCTACCGGCAGATGGATCACCGGTGGGTAGATCGTCGCCAGCTTGAACAATGCTGGCCAGAGTGCTACAAATCCCCGCCATTACAAATAGCCACGATCTGGATCGGGTCATATTATCCTCGCGAACGTATTTGGAATCAGTGTACACAGTCTCGATATTTCGCTCATCAATCCTTTAACAAAAATCTTAAGCATTGAGTTGATGTGCTGATCTGAATTGGGAAGACTATAGCAATCCTACTTGAGTTATGGATTTTCCCCCTTAGGATAAGGAGGGGGGCGCGTAGCGCCGGGGTAGCTTGAAACGGCGATTCCACAAATCAGATAGGAGCGCTATATAAGGTGTATGGTGAATTCTCCTGTCCAGTTGCCAGGGCGTGGGTAGAATGAAGCTGTTCAAAACTCATTAACCCTAGGACTTTATTTTAATAATAATATGGCCGCTGGCGGCTGAAAGCAAGAGGTAGCCTTGTCCAACAGCAATTCTCATTTTGGCGATGGCCCATTATGAGTAGCTGGATCCTTTTGACCAGAAGTACCTTGATAAGCATACTATTTAGTCATTCTAAAATGACATTAGATCACATTACGAGGCTGGATGAACACGCCCGCCTGTCCAGGCGGGATCACGAGATCCCGATGCAGGTCGAGGAGCGTTCCGGTCGGGATGAGGAAGGCGCGGGTGTAGACCTTGTCATCCAACACCTGACATGCGGCCAAGAGCAGCCCCCCGCGTTGTTAATCAGCATATTCAGGCGCGAATGGTGTTTTTGAATTGTTCGGCCGCGCGTTGAATGGACGCAAAACTTGCCAAATCCAGGATCAGAAGCTGAACCGGAACCGCGTTCGCCTGTCGGGCAATGGCCGCGACCGCCACCCGCCCGGCGCGCCTCGTCGCGCGCCTCGTCGCGCGCGGTGATGACAACGGTCGCGCCC